>NZ_DBHKZA010000079.1:0-26126 GCF_057314935.1 Achromobacter sp. | reverse complement strand
GCGGCCAGGCCGCACATCAGGCTCAACACGCCGAACACCGCGCCAAAGCCTGCGTGTGCGGCCAGCCACGGCAGCAGCAGGGCGCCCAGCCCACCGCCCAACGGCACCGCGGTTTGCCGGATGCTCATCGCCAGGCCGCGCTCGCCTTCGTCGAACCAGGCCATTACCGCCCGTCCGCTGGCACCGTTGACGCTGCCGCCCAGGCTGCCAACCAGCACCAGGCCCAGCGCCAGCAGCCACAGGCTGGGCACCCCGGCCGCCGTGGGCGAGGCGAAAGCGCCCATCCAGGCCAACGCCGCCGCCGTGGCGCCCAGGCCGCACAAGAGCACGGGGCGGTCGCCCCAGCGGTCGGTCAGCAAGCCCCAGGGCAACTCGAACAGCGCCACGCCCAACCCCAGCAGCCCCAAGGCCAGGCCCAACTGGTCGTTGTCCAACCGATAGCCCGAACGCATGAATACCGCGGTCGTGGGCAGGCCGGCCGCTGCGGCCGAAAAGGCGGCGTTGGCGGCGACGCCCACCGCCAGCACTTTCCAGCGATGGGCCGGCCGTGCCGCCTCCGGGGGCATGGTCAATGCGGGGCTAGAGGGGAGGGACATGCTGGGCTCCGGAAGGCAAAAGAAAAGGACACGGCCAGTCTGCGCTTCTGCTATCGTTCTGAAAATCAGGAAATTTTGGATTCATAGTTTTGAATATCGGGACTATTTATGCGGCCTGTCACGTTCGATCTTGATGTGTTGCGCAGCTTCGTGGCCGGGGTCGACCTGGGCAGCTTCGGGCGTGCCGCGGATCGTCTAGGCCGGTCCACCTCCGCCGTCAGCGCGCAGCTGAAGAAGCTGGAAGAGCAGGCCGGCGTGCCGCTGCTTCGCAAGGAGGGCCGCGGCCTGGCGCTGACCGAGGCGGGCGATACGATGCTGGCCTACGCGCGCCGGTTGCTGGCGCTGAACGATCAAGCGTCGCGCGCGGTGCGCGGGGCCGAACTGGAAGGCCGGGTCCGACTGGGCTTGCAGGAAGACTTTGGCGAAACGCTGCTGCCCCAGGTGCTGGGCCAGTTTGCCCGGGCGCATCCCAAGGTCAGGATCGAAGCCCGCGTCGCGCGCAATGCCGACTTGCTGGAGCGCATCGCGCTCGCGCAGCTGGATCTGGCGCTGGCTTGGGACCATGATGCGCGCCTGCCGCATGGAGAGCGCTTGCTGGAGCTTCCGATGTGCTGGATCGGCCCGGCGGCGCCCGCGGCGTCCGTGTTCACGGACGATGGCGATGTGCCGCTGGTGGCGTTCGAGGCGCCGTGCCTGTTCCGCGATTGCGCGACCGAGGCGCTGGACCGCGCGAACCTGACTTGGCGCGCCGCGTTCACCAGCCCCAGCCTGGCCGGCTTGTGGGCGGCTGCTAGCGCGGGTTTGGGGGTAGCGGTGCGCACGCCTTTGGGCTTGCCCGCCACGGTCCGCGCGCTGGCGCCGGGCGAGCAGGGCTTGCCGGCCCTGCCGTCGATTTCGTTGTCGCTGTACCGGGCCCAGGCGCAGCCTGATCCCGTGGCCGCCGCGTTGGGCGATATCGTGCGGCAATGCATCCATGACAGCGCCCCGCGCGCCTTGGCCGGAGAGACCCGCCGTGAACCGCTTCCATGAAATGACCGTGTTCCTGGCCGTGGCCGAGGCCGGGAGCTTTGCCGCCGCCGCCCGGCGGCTGGAAATGTCCGCGCCCACGGTGACGCGCAGCGTCGCGGCGCTGGAGCATCGCCTGGGCGTCTTGCTGCTGGTGCGCACCACGCGAAGCTTGCGCGTGACCGAAGCAGGCGAACGCTACGCGGCCGACTGCCGCCGCATCCTGGACGACGTGGAGCAGGCCGACGACGCCGCAGCAGGCGTGATGGGGGCGCCGCGCGGCGCGCTCAGCATCACGGCGCCCGCCTTCTTCGGCGAACTGCATGTGATGCCGGCGGTGCTGGGCTATCTGCGCGCGCATCGTGAAGTGTCCGTGCGCACCTTGTTGGTGGACCGCGTCGTGAACCTGCTGGATGAAGGCGTGGATGTTGCGGTACGCATTGGCGCCTTGCCCGATTCGAGCTTGACCGCGGTGCCGGTGGGGCAGGTACGCCGCGTGGTGTGCGCCGCGCCGGGTTTCCTGCGGCAACACGGCGAACCCAAGGATCTGGACGCGCTGCCGCGGTTTTGCACGATCACCGCGGCGATGGAGGGGCGCGGCACGCAGTGGCGCTTCCAGCAGGATGGCCAGGTCCGGCGGCTGAGCGTGGATTCGCAATTGACGGTCACGTCGTTCCAGGCCGCGGTCCTGGCAGCCTGCGAAGAGTGGGGGCTGACGCAAGTGGTGTCGTATCAGGTGGCCCGGCATCTGGCCAGCGGCGCCTTGCAGGTGGTGCTGCGCGACTTCGAACTGCCTCCCATGCCGGTGCACGTGGTGTATCCCGAAGGCCGGAAAAGCTCGGCCAAGGTGCGCAGCTTCGTCGATTTCTGCGTGGACGCGCTGCGCAGGGACCTGGCCGCGCTGCCGGTCTGACGCGCCCGTTTGCCTGCGGTTTCTTTCACGGACTGCAAGAGTGTCTTGCGGCCGCTGGCTGTTCTCGATTGGCACATACGAGGTGAAGATGGAGGCACGATCCACCCATTTGAGAACTTCGCATGGCTACCGCTCCGTTGACCTTCTACAGCTTCCCCTTGTCCGGCCACGCGCATCGTGTCGCGCTGATGCTGTCCTTGCTGGAGGTGCCGCACCAGCGCGTCGACGTGGACCTGCGGCAGGCGGAACAAAAACGTCCTGAATTCCTGGCAATGAACGCGTTCGGCCAAGTGCCGGTGATCGACGACGACGGCGTCGTGGTCGCGGATTCCAACGCCATCCTCGTCTACCTGGCCAAGCGCTACGGCGGCGGCGCCTGGCTGCCCGAGGATGCAGCCGGGGCGGCGCACGTGCAGCGCTGGCTGTCGGTGGCCGCGGGCCCCTTGGCCGGCGGCCCGGCGGCGGCCAGGCTGGTGACCGTGTTCGGCGCGTCCTTCGACGTGGACGCCACGCTGGCGCGGGCGCATGCCTTGCTGAGCGTCATGGATCGCGAACTTGCGCAACGGGACTACCTGGCCGGCGCCGCGCCGACCATCGCGGACGTGGCTTGCTATGCCTACGTTGCGCACGCGCCGGAAGGCAACGTGTCCTTGGCGGACTATCCGCATGTCCGCGCGTGGCTGGCCCGCATCGAAAACCTGCCGCGCTTCGTGCCGATGGCCAGTACGGCCGCGGGCCTGTTGGCGGCTTGAACGCCGGCGTCGCACCGGCCAAGGAACCCATCATGAACTTTCCCGATCCTGCCCTTGTCGCGCCGCCTTGGCACGCCGGCGAACGGTTGCTGCAAACCCGTGCGGGCGTGGCCGAGCGCATGGCGCAGATCGGCCCCAAGGTCGTGCGCGATCACATGCCGGACCAGCACCGCGAGTTCTTCGCGCAATTGCCCTTCCTGGTGATGGGCACGGTGGACGACCGGGGCGACCCGTGGGCGGGCGTGCTGGAAGGCCTGCCGGGGTTCGCCGTATCGCCCGACCCGCACACCTTGCGCGTAGCGGCCGTGCCGGATGCCGACGACCCCTTGCTGGCCGGCCTGGGCCCGGACCGGGCGGTGGGCCTGCTGGGCATCGAACTGCATACCCGGCGCCGCAACCGCATGAACGGCCGGGTCGCGGCCTGGGACGGCAAGCGATTCGACGTTGCGGTCGCGCAATCTTTCGGCAACTGCCCGCAGTACATCCAGTCGCGCGATTTCCACTTTTCGCGTGCGCCGTCGTTGCGCTTTCCGGGTACGCCGCGCGAACGCGATGGGCTGGACGACGCGGCGCGCGCGTTGATCGCGGCGTCCGACACGTTTTTTGTCGCCAGCTATGTGGACGCCGAGGACGGCGCAAGCCGTGCCGTGGACGTGTCGCACCGCGGCGGCAAGCCGGGGTTCGTGCGGGTGGACGGCAATGTGCTGACCATCCCCGATTTCTCGGGCAACCGATTCTTCAATACGCTGGGCAATCTGATGGCCAACCCGCGCGCGGGCCTCGTCTTCATCGATTTTGCGCGAGGCGACGTCCTGCAGGTGTCGGGGCGGGCCGACGTGATCCTGGACAGCCCCGAGATCGACGCCTTTGCCGGCGCCGAGCGCCTGTGGCGGGTGGACGTGCGCCGCGCCGTATGGCGGCCGGGCGCGCTGGCGCTGCGCTGGACGTTCGAGGCGTATTCGCCGACGGCGCTGGCGACGGGGCAGTGGCCGGCGGCCGCTTAGGCGCCCGGCGTGGTTTTTTGCACCACGGTGTCTTCCGGATCCAGCAGGCGCCCGTCCTGGGCGCGGATCTCCAGCCGGCGCACCGTCTGGCCGCGCTTGCGGTCGATCAGCGTGGAATGGGCTTCGGCTGGGGCGTAGTAGTGGTCTTCGCCCCATTGCCGCAAGCCGACAATGACCGGGAACAGGGCGCGGCCCTTTTCCGTCAGCACGTATTCCTGATAGGCGCTGCCGTCGGAGGCCGGGGCGGCGGTAAGGATGCCGTGGGCGACCAGCGTGCGCAGCCGGTCGCTCAGGATGTTCTTGGCGACTCCCAGGCTTTTCTGGAATTCGCCGAAGCGCCGCAAGCCGTCGAAGGCGTCGCGCACGATCAGCAGCGACCACCAGTCGCCAATCGCGTCTAGCGAGCGCGCCACCGGACAGGCGGCGCCTTCAAGGCTGGTGCGTTTGACCATGTCGGGCCCTTTAGCAAGAGGATGACGGGGACAGCGAATCGGACTTAATGGTTGCATTATAAAACCTAAAGGCCTAGCATTCTGGTTTCGTAATAAAACCACAATGGAAATTCGATGCGCGCCCGATCCGACGATTCTCCCCACGATGCCGGCAGCACCATGCCGACCTGGCTGGTCATGCTGTTGGCCGTGGCCTGCGCGCTGAGCGTGGCCAACGTGTATTACGCCCAACCTTTGCTGGATGCCATCGGCCGGGAGTTCGGCATGGACGACAGCGCGGTGGGGATTGTCATCACTGCCACGCAGCTGGGGTGCGCCCTGGCCTTGCTGTTCGTCGTGCCTTTGGGAGACCTGCTGGACCGGCGCCGGTTGATGATCGGGCAACTGGGCCTGCTGGTGCTGGCGCTGGGCGCCGTGGCGCTGGCGGGCAACACGCCGTGGCTGTTGGCAGGCATGGTGGCGCTGGGGCTGCTGGGCACGGCGATGACGCAAGGCTTGCTGGCCTTGTCCGCCGCCTTGGCGGCGCCGGCCGAGCGCGGCCGCGTCGTGGGCGCGGCGCAGGGCGGTGTGGTGATCGGCTTGTTGCTGGCGCGCACGGTGGCGGGCCTGGTGGCGGACGCGTGGGGCTGGCGCGCGGTGTATGTGGTGTCGGCGGCGCTGGCCGCTTTGCTGGCCTGGGTGCTGGCGCGCCGCCTGCCGCACCGGCGTCTGCCGGTGGCCGACCTGTCGTACTGGGCGCTGCTGCGTTCCCTGTATGCGTTGATGGCGCGTGAACCCGTGTTGCGGGTGCGCGGCATGATCGCGTTGCTGATGTTCGCGGCGATCAGCGCCTTTTGGACGGCCCTGGTGTTGCCGCTATCGGCGCCGCCATATGCCTTGTCGCACACGGCGATCGGCGCGTTCGGGCTGGTGGGCGTGCTGGGTGTGTTGATGGCAGCGCGCGCCGGCCGGTGGGCGGACCGCGGGCTGGGGCAGCGCACCACCGCCGCGGGCCTGTTGCTGTTGTGCCTGGCCTGGGCGCCCATCGCCTTGCTGCCGTACAGCCTGTGGGCGCTGGCGCTGGGCGTGTTGATCCTGGATGTGGCGTTGCAGGCGCTGCACGTGACCAATCAGACGATGATCTTCAGCATCAGCGCGCAGGCGCACAGCCGCCTGGTGGGCGCGTACATGATGTTCTACGCGGTGGGCAGCGGGTTGGGGGCCATCGCCTCAACGGCCGTATGCGCGCGGGCGGGATGGTCTGGCGTCTGCGTGCTGGGCGCCGGCATCAGCCTGGCGGCGTTGCTGTTCTGGGCGGCGACGCTGCCGCGGAAGGCGGCTGCGCACGCGGCCCGGTGTTGAGTCCAGCACGGGGGCGGCACACGTTGGCGCCGGCATGCCCGTCAGTGGTGTTCCAGCGTGTGGGCGATGGCCGCGACCTGCGCGGCGAACGCCGCCGTGCCGCGGTCGCGCGGGCGCGGCAGGGCGATATCGTAGCTGCCCGCGACGTTCGCCGGATGCCCGCCCAGCACGACGACCTTGTCGGCCAGGAACACCGCTTCTTCGATATCGTGGGTGACGAACAGCACGGCGGCGCCGGACGCCTGCCAGACGCGGATCAGTTCCTGCTGCAGGTTGCGGCGGGTAATGGCGTCGACGGCGCTGAAGGGTTCGTCCATCAGCAGCAGGTCCGGCTTGACCGCCAGGGCGCGCGCGATGCCCACGCGTTGCGCCTGGCCGCCCGACAACTGGTGCGGCCAGCGGCGGCCGTAGTCGCCCAGGCCCGTCAGCTGTAGCGCGGCATCGATGCGCCGCGTCTTTTCCTGGCGATCCAGCCCCAGGCCTTCCAGGCCGTAGCCGACGTTGCCGCCGACCGTGCGCCAGGGCATCAGGCGGCTGTCCTGGAACACGACGGCGCGCGTGCGGCTTCCCGGGCGCGGCTGCGCCTGGAAACGGACGGCGCCGGCCGTGGGTTCGGTCAGGCCCGCGGCGGCGCGCAGCAGGGTGGACTTGCCCACGCCCGACCCGCCGACCACGGCGACGAAGCTGCCCGCCTCGATGTCCAGGGACAGCCCCTGGATGACGGGGGCGGCGGCGCCCGGGTGCTGATAGGACAGCTGGGAGAATTCGATCACGGACGCCATTGCAGCACCTTCCCTTCAACGGCGGAGAACGCCAGGTCGCAGATTGTGTAGACCAGCGAGATGATCAGCATGTAGACGACCACGGCGTCATAGGCGCCCACGCCGGCGGCGGCGTTCATCTCCTGGCCCATGCCGGGCACGCCGAGCAGTTCGGCGGCGATCAGCGTCATCCAGGCTTGCCCGATGCCGGTGCGCACGCCCGAAAGGGCGCCGGGGGCGATGGCCGGCAGCGTCACCGAGAACGCGCGCGCCAGATAGCCGCCATGGCCGAACGCGCGGGCCAGTTCGTAGTAGCGAGGGTCCACGTTGCGCACGGCGCTGTAGGTGGCGAAGTAGTTCACCCAGAACACGCCGATCGCGATGACGAAGGCCGCGCCCGCATGGCTGACCTTGAACCAGGCGATTGCGAACACGACCCACGCCAGCGGCGGGATCGGGCGCAGGATGCGTGCCAGATACGCTTGGGTGAGGTCGAAGCGCGGCAGCGTGGCCGCGGCCAGGCCCACGCCGAAGCCCAGCGCCGTGCCCAGCGCCAACCCCCAGAAATAGTGGATCAGGCTGGAGCCGATGGCAGGCAGCAGGCGCCCCGACTGCCATTCCTGCGCCAGCGTGCCGGGCAACGCGAAGGGGTCGGGCAGGGTGCCGCGCGGCGCCCATTCCCAGACCAGCGCGGCTTTCCAGATGCCAATGAACAGGATCAGCCCGGCGATGCCATAGGCGGCCCGCCGCACGGCCGCGATCCACGGCGGCAGGCCGCTACGCGCGGCGACCGCCGGCGTGGCCGGGCTCATTGCCGGGTTGATGGCCGAGTTGATGGCCTGATTCATGGCTTGGCGGCCTTGTCGTAGAAGCGCGTGTCGAACAACTGCTTCACGTCGACCGGCGGCGCTTCGACGGTGCCGAGCGTCGCCTGGAATGTCTGCAGCTCGGCCGTGGCGTCGACGATGGCGTGCGGATCGGCCACGAACTGGTCATGCGAGCTGCGGATGGCTTTTTCCACCAGACCGCGGTCGAGCCGGCCGCCGCCCACGTACTTCTGCACGTAGCCCGCGGCTTTGGCCGGGTCGCTCTTCAACAGCGCGGTGGCCGACAGATGCGCGTCCACCAGTTGCTGCACGGTGTCGGGGTGGTCGGCGATCAGCTTTTCGCGCACCAGCAGCACGGCGCCAGGTTGCTTCGGGAACAGTTGTGAACCGCGCGCCACTACACGCGATTCCGGCGCGCGGCTCAGCACGGTGGTGACGGTGGGCTCCAGGATGGCCGCGCCATCGATGGCGCCGGTCAAAAGCGATTGCTGGATCTGGGCTTCGCCCTGGTAGATCAGTTCCACGCTGGCGGCATCGGCCTTGATCTGGTTGCGCAGCCAATACTGCAGCGCGGCCTCGGGCACGGCGCCCTTCGGGTAGCTGGCAAGCACAGGCTTGCGGCCATGGTCCTTGGCGAAACGGGCGAACGCCGTGGCCGGGTCGCCGGAGGCGAAGTACGGGGCGAGCGGGCCCAGTGCCACCACATTGACCTGTTCGACGATGTTCGAGGCGACGACCTTGATGTCCGCACCCTTGGCGCGTGCGACCAGCGCGGGGCCGATGCCCACGTAGGCGGCGTCCAACTGGCCGGCGATCAACGCCTGGGTCAACGCCGGGCCGCTCTGGAATTGCACCAGCTTGGGCGCCGGGGCGCCCTTGGCCTGCAAGGTGCCTGCTTCCAGGCCGATGAACAGCTGGGCGTCAGGCAGGATGGGCAGATAGCCGATTTCCAGCGCGGGCGGCGCGGCCAAGACGGGCGAGGACGCGGCGGCAGAGAGCACGGTGACAGCCAAGAGCTTGCGGAGCATGGGAAATCCTGTGAGTCGCGCCTTGATGCGGCTGGCGCTTTGCCTACGGGCAAAGGGTTTTCCGGTGTCCGCTTAATGATTTTAAATATGTTTATTCTTATTCTTTATTCATTATGGTTATATGTTTAATGGTGCCGCAGAACGGGGATCGGGACGGTGCGCCAATAGAAAACCGAACGAAAACCCCAATGAAAAAGACCGCGAAAACGCGGTCTTTTCGTCGTGCGGCCGCCTGGCGGTTACGGCTGGATCTCGTAGTCCTTGGAGCCGAGCACCACGGCCGCCAGGCCCGGGGCCTGGGTCAGCTTGTGCAGCGCATAGCACTGCACCGTGGCGATCTTGGCCTGATGGAACTCGGGGTCTTCCTGCTGATGATCCAGGCTGGCGAGCAGCGCGCGCGCCATCTGCCAACCGGCCAGCGTGGTGCCCGCCAGCAGCAGATAGGGCACTGCCGACCCGAACACGGCGTTCGGCGCGCTGGCGGCGTTGGCCAGCACGAAGTCCACCACGTTCGCCAGCGCCAGCCGGGCCTGCCGCAGCGGCTTCAACACCAGGTTGGCGGCGGGTTCGCTGCGCGATTCCAGTTCCGATTCGGTTTCGCGAATGGCCTCCAGCAAGGCCTGGGCCACGGCGCCGCCGTCGCGCAGCGTCTTGCGGCCGACGAGGTCGTTGGCCTGGATGGCGGTCGTGCCTTCGTAGATGGTCAGGATGCGGGCGTCCCGGTAGTACTGGGCCGCGCCGGTTTCCTCGATGAAGCCCATGCCGCCGTGCACCTGCACGCCCAGGCTGGCCACGTCGATGGACATCTCGGTGCACCAGCCCTTGACGATGGGCACCAGGAATTCCTGGACGGCCAAATGGCGGCGGCGCGCCTCGGGGTCGGGATTGGCGTGCGCCTGGTCGGCATGGCCGGCGGTGACGTAGGCGAGCGCGCGGCCGGCTTCGGTCAGGGCGCGCATGGTGCCCAGCATGCGGCGCACATCGGGGTGCTGGATGATGGCCACGGCCTCGCGCGAGGACCCGTCCACCGGACGGCTCTGCACGCGTTCCGCGGCGTAGGCCAGCGCATGCTGGTAGGCGCGGTCGGCGATGGCGATGCCCTGTACGCCCACGGCATAGCGGGCGGCGTTCATCATGATGAACATGGCGTCCAGCCCGCGGTTCTCCTGGCCCACCAGATATCCCAGCGCGCCGCCCGCGTCACCGAACTGCAAGGTGGCGGTGGGGCTGGCCTTGATGCCCAGCTTGTGTTCGATGGATACGCAGGTGACGTCGTTGCGCGCGCCCAGCGAGCCGTCTTCGTTCGCAAGGAACTTGGGCACGAGGAAGAGCGAAATGCCCTTGACGCCTTCGGGCGCGTCCGGCAACCGCGCCAACACCAGGTGCAGGATGTTCTCGGTCAGGTCGTGATCGCCGTAGGTGATGAAGATCTTGGTGCCCGACAGCCGGTAGGTGCCGTCGCCCATCGGTTGCGCGCGCGTGCGGATCATGGCCAGGTCGGAACCGGCCTGCGGCTCGGTCAGGTTCATCGTGCCGGTCCATTGGCCCGAAATCATGGGGCCGATGAAGCGCTTTTTGAGTTCGGGGGAGCCGGCGGTCAGCAACGCTTCGATGGCGCCGTTGGTCAGCAGCGGACACAGCGCGAACGACAGGTTGGCGGCGTTCAGCATTTCAGAGCAGGGCGAACCGATCAGGCCGGGCAGTCCCTGGCCGCCGTACTCCACGGGGTGCGACATGCCCTGCCAGCCGGCTTCGGTGTACTGGCGGAAGGCCTGCTTGAAGCCGGCCGCCGTGGTCACGGCGCCGTCGCGCCAGGCACTGGGCTCGCGGTCGGCGGGGTGATTCAGCGGCGCCAGCACCTCGGCGGCGAAGTGGGCGGATTCTTCCAGCACCGCCTGGGCGGTGTCGGGCGTGGCCTCCTCGAAACCGGGCAGGGCGGCGACTTGCTGCAGTCCGGCCAGATGGTTCAACACGAACAGCATGTCTTTCACGGGGGCTTGGTACGTCATGGCGTCGGAGCTCCTGGATTCAGGGTTGTGCGGGGACGGCGTTCAGCCGGCCTGATCGGGTTTGGAATCGGATTTGGAATCGGGGTTGGCCATGTCGATGGCCCGGGTCGCGCCGACGGCGGCGCGCAGTTCGAATTTCTGGATCTTGCCGGTGGAGGTTTTGGGCAGTTCGCCGAAACGCACCGCGCGGGGCACCTTGAAGCCCGGCAGCAGCAGCTTGCAGTGCGCGATGATCTCTTCGGCGGTGGCGGTGCAGCCGGCCTTCAGTTCGACGAAGGCGCACGGCGTTTCCCCCCACTTGGGGTCGGGCATGGCTACGACTGCCACGGCCGCGACCGCAGGGTGGCGGTACAGCGCGTCTTCGACCTCGATGCTGGAAATGTTCTCGCCGCCCGAGATGATGATGTCCTTGCTGCGATCCTTGATGCGGACGTACCCGTCGGCTGTCATCACGCCGAGGTCGCCGGTATGGAACCAGCCGCCCGCGAAGGCCTCTTCGGTGGCGCGTTCGTTCTTCAGGTAGCCCTTCATGCAGATATTGCCGCGGAACATGATTTCGCCCACGGTCTGTTCGTCGGCGGGCACGACTTCCATCGTGTCGGGATTGCGCACCGAGATGCCCGCCTGCAGGTGGTAGCGCACGCCCTGGCGCGCGGTGAGCAGGGCGCGGCGCTCGTCGTCCAGCGCGTCCCACGATTCCTGGCGGGCGCAGACGGCGGCTGGCCCGTAGACTTCCGTCAGGCCGTACACGTGCGTCAACTCGAAACCGATGTCGCGCATTTTGGCGATGACGGCCGGCGCGGGCGCGGCGCCCGCCACCATGGTGCGCACCGTGTGCGTGATGCCGGCGCGCATCTCGGCCGGCGCATTGGCCAGCGCGCTTTGCACGATGGGCGCGCCGCAGTAGTGGGTGACGCCCTCGTCGCGGATCAGGTCGAACACGGTCTTGGGATCGAACTTGCGCAGGCATACGTTCACGCCGGCGCGCGCGGCGACCGTCCACGGAAAGCACCAGCCGTTGCAGTGGAACATCGGCAGGGTCCACAGATAGACCGCGTGCTTGGGCATGTCCCATTCCAGGATGTTGCTGACCGCGTTCAGGTAGGCGCCGCGGTAGTGGTAGACCACGCCCTTGGGGTCGCCGGTGGTGCCGGACGTGTAGTTCAGCGCAATGGCGTCCCATTCGTCGGCAGGCGGCTTCCAGTCGTAACGGGCGGGAGCGTCGGCCAGGAAGGCTTCGTAGTCGATGGCGCCGGGCAGCGTGGCCGGCGCGCTGTCCAGGTCGTGCACGGACACGATCTTCAGGTGCGGGAATTCGGCGCGGGCGCGCTGGGCGACGTCGCCGTATTCGGTGTCGACAATCAGCGCGCGGGCTTCGCCGTGGCCCAGCATGAACAGCACGCTGGGCGTGTCCAGCCGGGTGTTCAGGGTGTTCAGCACCGCGCCCAGCATCGGCACGCCGAAGTGCGCTTCGACCATGGCGGGGATGTTGGGCAGCATCACCGCGACGGTGTCGCCGCGTTGGATGCCGGCATTCGCCAGCGCGTTGGCCAGCCGTTGGGCGCGTTCGTACGTCTGGGCCCAGGTGCGGCGGACCTTGCCGTGCACCACCGCCAGCCGGTGCCCGTAGACGTCAGCCGCCCGGGCGATGAAGTCCACCGGGGTCAAGGCTTCATAGTTGGCGTCGCGGCGCGCCAGGCCGTGGTCGAACATGCTGCTCATGCGTTGTCTCCGAGCGGGGCGGGCAGACGCCCCTTGTCTATTTCCGGGAACCTTGATTCCCGTCGCTTGCGTGAGCTTAGGGCGCGCCGGAAAATACTGTCTGTCGCCTGCATGACAGACCGCCGGTCGACCCTGCAAACTCCAGTTTTACACGGTTCTGCCCATGTCCGACGTTTCAAACATTGTTTCCGCCACGGAACTGTCCCGCCTCTTCCGGGCCTGCGCCTGGTTCGGCGCACTGGACGGCCGCCACCAGGATCTGGTGCTGGCGACCTCGCGCGCGGAACACGTGGCCAGCGGGGCCTGGATCGCGCGGCGCAATGCGCCGTCGGACTATTGGCTAGGTGTGCACGCCGGCTTGCTGAAACTGGCGATCTACAACGAGTCCGGACGCAGTTGCACGTTCTCGGGCGTGCCGCCGGGCGGCTGGTTCGGTGAAGGCAGCGTCATCAAGCGGGAACTGCGCAAATACGATGTGGTGTCGATCCAGCCGTCGCTGGTGATGCTGGTGCCGGCCGCGACGTTTCACGCGTTGCTATCGGCCAGCCTGCCGTTTTCGCATTTTGTCATCGGCCAGTTGAATGACCGGATGGGCGAATTCATCGCGTCCATCCAGAACCACCGCTTGCTGGATGCCGATGCGCGCGTGGCCCAGTCGCTGGCGCAACTGTTCAATCCGCAGCTGTATCCGTCCACCGACCTGACCCTGGCGATTTCGCAGGAAGAACTGGGATATCTGACCGGCCTGTCGCGCCAGCGGGTCAACCAGGCGTTGCAGGCGCTGGCCGACCAGGGGATCCTGGCGCTGGCGTACAACCAGATCAAGGTGCTTGGCCTGGACCGCCTGCGGCAGTACGGCCTGGACCAGATCTGAGCCGTCTAACGGGGCTGCCGGGCGTGTGGAGGCTGCAGGGCGCGCGTCAAGGCGGCGCGGGCCAGGATGCGGGTGGAGTCCAGCGTGGGCAACGCGGAATTGCCGTCGTTCAGTACCAGCGGAAGCTCGGTGCAGCCCAACACCACGGCGTCGCAGCCGGCGTCGCGCAAGTTGCCGATGATGGCTTGCAGGCGTGCCACCGATTCGGGCTTGAACACGCCGTAGACCAGTTCATCCATGATGATGCGGGCGAGCGCGTCGCGGTCTTCCTGGCCGGGGCGCACGTGGTCCAGCCCTTCTGCGGCGAGCTTGTCGGGGTAGACGCTGCTGTCGACCAGCCAGCGCGTGCCCAGGATGCCGATGCGCCGGTAGCCGCGTGCGGCGGCCTCGGCGGCGACTTCCTCGGCAATATGCAGCCAGGGCCGCGGAGACTGCGGCAGCACATGAGCCAGCGCCTGATGGATGGTGTTGTCCGGGCAGATCAGGAAGTCCGCGCCTGCGCGCGCCAGCTTGTCGGCCGACGACAGCATCAGCGCACCCACGCCGGCCAGATCGCCGCGGTCCAGGCAGGCCACGTAGTCCGCCAATGAATGGGTGTGCAGCGAGATTTCCGGATGCGCGTGCGGCCCCATGCGTTGCGCGCCTTCCGCGCACAACGTGCGATAGCACAGCGCCGCGCCCTCGGCCGAGCAGGCGACGATGCCGATGTGCAGCGGCGTGGCGTTCATTCTGAAGACTCCTTGTTCAAGGCGCGCACATGGCGGGCGATCTGGCGAAAGCGTTCGGCCATCGCCGCCTGCTGCGAGGCGGGCAGTTGCGACAGGAACAGTTCGTCGATGGCGGGCCCGTACACCTTCCACATCTGGAGCCGCAGCGCGCGGCCCTTGGGCGTGAGCCGGGCGTAGGTGGCGCGCCGGTCTTCGTCGGACCGGAAGCGCTCCACCAGGCCGGCAGCTTCGATGCGGTCCATCAGGCGCGTGAGGTTGTAGCGCGCGATCACCATGCGTTCGGCCATTTCAAACATGCGCGCCGTGCCGTCGGGCGCGCGTTCCAGCGCCCACAACGCGTCGTACCACGCCAGCGGCGGCAGGTCGGCGGCTGACAGCCGCTTTTCGATTTCCTCTACCACCAGCGCATGCGCGGTCAGGAAGAGGCTCCACGCGTCGGGCTTGCCCGTGGCCATGCGGTCGGTTCCTTTTGATTGAAAGACAGGGGTGCAGCCGGCGATTGTAGAAGGAAGGCCAGGGTGCCGCACCGCGGCTTGGGGGGACCCTAAATAGTTGCACTTGCAATTGTTAAAAAACCTCCATACGATTGCAATTGCACATTATGCAATTGCAATTCACGATGTGAAATAACGGCGCCGGCTATCCCGACCCAGGCGCCGCCCACGCACCCAAAGGAGGACGCCCATGGACACCCCGATCGACCCGATCGACGCCGACCCGCAGGAAACCCAGGAATGGCTGGAGGCCATGCAGGCCGTGCTGGCCCACGAAGGCCTGCCGCGCACGCACTATCTGCTGGATCAACTGATCAACCAGGACCGCGCGGCCAATGGCCGCTACGCGGCGCCGGGCGTCACGCCTTACGTGAATTCCATCGCCCCGGACGCGCAGGGCGGGTTCCCCGGCGACCTGGGGATAGAACTGCGCCTGGACGCCTACCTGCGCTGGAATGCCATGGCCATGGTGCTGCGCGCGGGCAAGACCTCGGGCGTGGGCGGCCACATCGCGACCTATGCGTCGGCCACGACGCTGTACGAAACGGGCTTCCGCCATTTCTTCCGGGCGGCCACGCCGCAATTCCTGGGCGACATGCTGTACATCCAGGGCCATTCGGCCCCGGGCATCTATGCGCGCGCCTATCTGGAAGGCCGCCTCTCGGAAGCCGAGCTTGACCGCTTCCGCCGCGAGATCGGCGGCGGCGGGCTGGCGTCTTATCCCCACCCGCGCACGATGCCCGGGTTTTGGCAGTTCCCGACGGTGTCGATGGGCCTGGGGCCTTTGATGGCCGCCTACCAGGCGCGCTACATGCGCTATCTGGAGGACCGTGAACTGATTCCCGCGCAAGGCCGCAAGGTCTGGGGATTCCTGGGCGACGGCGAGCAAGACCAGCCCGAAACGCTGGCCGCCGTGGCGATGGCCGGGCGCGAAAAACTGGACAACCTGATCTTCGTGGTCAATTGCAACCTGCAGCGGCTGGACGGCCCGGTGCGCGGCAATGCCAAGATCATCCAGGAGCTGGAAAGCGTGTACCGCGGCGCCGGCTGGAATGTCATCAAAGTGATCTGGGGCGCCGGCTGGGACGCGCTCTTGGCCCAGGACCACGACGGCCGCCTGCGCCGCCGCATGATGCAGTGCGTGGATGGCGAATATCAGGTGTTCAAGGCACGCGGGGGCGCCTATGTGCGTGAACACTTCTTCGGCGCGGACCCGGTGCTGCTGGAACGCGTGGCGCATCTGTCGGATGACGAGATCGGCGCGCTGAACCGCGGCGGGCATGACCCGGCCAAGGTCTATGCCGCCTATGCGGCGGCCCTGGCGCATCGCGGCCAGCCCACCGTCATCCTGGCCAAGACGGTCAAGGGCTACGGCATGGGCGCGGCCGGCGAGGCGGCCAACACCAACCACCAGCAGAAAAAGATGGCAGACCCCGCCGTGCGCGCGTTCCGCGACCGCTTCGCCATCCCGGTGCCGGACGACCAACTGGAGCAGATTCCCTACATCAAGCCCGCGCCGGGCAGCGCGGAACAAGCCTACTTCGACGCCGCCATCGCGCGGGCGGGCGGCCATCTGCCCCGCCGTCCGGCTGGCCCCGGTCCGCTGGCCACGCCGCCTCTGGACGCATTCGCCCCGCACCTGAAGGGCAGCGACGGACGCGAGTTTTCCACCACGATGGCGTTCGTGCGCGTGCTGGCGCAGTTGCTGAAGGACGCGGAGATCGGCCCGCGCGTGGTGCCGATCGTGCCCGACGAGTCCCGCACCTTCGGCATGGACGGCATGTTCCGCCAGGTGGGCATCTATTCGCATGTGGGGCAGCTCTATACGCCGCAGGATGCCGATCAGCTCAGCGTCTACCGCGAAGACCGCAAGGGCCAGATCCTGCAGGAAGGCATCAACGAGTCGGGTGCCATGTCCTCGTGGATCGCGGCGGCCACCGCCCATAGCACGCATGGCGTGGCCACCATTCCGTTCTACATCTTCTATTCGATGTTCGGCTTCCAGCGCGTGGGCGACCTGGCCTGGGCGGCGGGCGACATCCGGGCGCGCGGCTTCCTGCTGGGCGCGACGTCGGGGCGGACCACGCTGGAAGGCGAAGGCCTGCAGCATGACGACGGCCACAGCCACGTGCTGGCCTCGGTCATTCCATCGTGCCGTGCCTACGATCCTGCCTACGCCTATGAGATCGCGGTGATCGTGCAGGACGGCATGCGCCGGATGTACCAGGACCAGGAAGACGTCTTCTACTACCTGACGCTGATCAACGAAAAGACCGCGCATCCGGCCATGCCGGCAGGCGCCGAGGCGGGCATTCTGAAAGGCATGCACCGCGTGCGTGAAGGAGAGCCCGGCACGCTGCGGGTGCAATTGCTGGGCAGCGGCGCGATCCTGCGCGAAACGCTGGCCGCAGCCGATCTGCTGCAGCAGGACTTCGGCGTGGCGGCCGATGTCTGGAGCGTGACCAGCTATTCGGAACTCGGGCGCGACGGCCACGAGGCCGAACGCTGGAACCGTTTGCATCCGCTGGAGGACGCGCGCCGCGGCTACGCCGAAACCGCGCTGGCCGGCAGCACCGGCCCGGTGGTGGCGGCCACCGACTACATGAAGACGGTGCCCGAGCAGATCCGGCCGTTCATGGCGGGGCGCCGCTATGTGACCTTGGGGACGGACGGGTTCGGCAGGTCGGACACGCGCCAGGCGCTTCGTTCCTTCTTCGGGGTGGACCGCCACCACATCGCGCTGGCGGCCTTGAAGGCGCTGGCGGACGACGGCCTGATCGAACGGGCGAAGGCGGCTCACGCCATCGCCCGCTACGGCATCGACGCGGAAGCGGTTTCCGCCGCCTTGCCGTAGCGGGCGGCGCGCCGGGGGCTAGACCCGGCGCGCCAGCATGGCCCAGATGCCGGCTGCGGACAGCATGGCGCCGCCGCCCAGGTTGAAGCCGCGCTGCGCCCGGGGCGAGGCCAGCAGCCGGCTGGCAGACCCCGCGAACACCGCATAGGCGGCGGCGTTGATGCCGGCGCAGGCGACGAACGTGGCCGACAGCATCCACAACTGGCGCGTCACGTCGCCTGCCGGGTCGATGAACTGCGGCAGGAAGGCGACGAAAAAGATCATGCCCTTGGGGTTCAGCGCCGTCACCAGGTAGGTGTTGGCGAACAGCCTCCAGCGCGAGGCCGCGGCGGTGGCGACGGGCAGCGTGGCCGGGGCTACGCCCGCGCGCAGCAGCTTGAAGCCCAGATACAGCAGATACAGGCCGCCGGCCGTCTTGACCACCGTGAACCAGAAGGCAGATGCCTTGAGCAGGGCGCCCAAGCCCAGCAGCGATAGGACCAGGGCGGTGGAGTCGCCCAGCGCCACGGCCAGCACCAGCGGCAGGCGCGCCCGTTTACCGTACGTCATGGAATAGCTGATGACGGTCAGGATCGTCGGGCCGGGCAACATGACAAGCAGGGCGGATGCGCCCAGAAAGGCCAACCAGGTTTCAAGTGACATGGGACTCGCGCTCCGATAAGGCTATGGGGGGCTGCCGGGCAGCCGTGCCGGTGACTGTAGGCCAATCGCCGCGCTTTGGGAATGCCCGGGCGCCGGGTGGTGTTAAATACGGTTTTCCCGGACAGTGAACGCGTGGCCGCAAGGCTTCTCGCGAAGGAAACACCATGGCATTCGATTTTGATCTGTTTGTGATCGGCGCGGGCTCCGGTGGCGTACGCGCCGCCCGTTTCGCGGCGGGCTTTGGCGCGCGCGTGGCGGTGGCGGAAAGCCGCTACCTGGGCGGCACCTGCGTCAACGTGGGCTGCGTGCCCAAGAAGCTGCTGGTCTACGGCGCCCATTACAGCGAAGACTTCGAACAGGCGCACGGCTTTGGCTGGACCGCCGGCAAGCCGTCGTTCGACTGGCCCACCCTGATCGCCAACAAGAACCGCGAGATCGAACGCCTTAACGGCATTTACCGCAATTTGCTGGTCAATAGCGGCGTGACGCTGCTGGAAGGCCACGCCCGCATCGTCGACCCGCATACGGTCGAGATCAATGGCCAGCGCCACAGCGCCGCCAATATCCTGGTGGCTACTGGCGGCTGGCCGCAGGTGCCGGACATCCCGGGCAAGGAACACGCCATCACCTCGAACGAGGCCTTCTTCCTGAAGGCGTTGCCGCGTCGCGTGCTGGTCGTGGGCGGCGGTTACATCGCCGTGGAGTTCGCCTCGATTTTCAACGGCATGGGCGCACAGACCACCCAGGCTTACCGCGGCCCGCTGTTCCTGCGCGGCTTCGACCAGGGCGTGCGTGAACACCTGCGCGACGAACTGGTGAAAAAGGGCATCGACTTGCGCTTCAACACCGAAGTCACGCGTATCGACAAGCAAGCCGACGGCACGCTGGCGGCCACGTTGAAGGATGGTTCCGTCATCGAGACCGATTGCGTGTTCTACGCCACGGGCCGCCGTCCGATGCTGGATAACCTGGGCTTGGAGAACACCGGCGTCAAGCTGAAAAAAGACGGCTTTATCGAGGTGGACGACGAATACCGCACCGCCGAGCCCTCCATCCTGGCGATCGGCGACGTGATCGGCCGCGTGCCGCTGACCCCCGTGGCGCTGGCTGAAGGCATGGCCGTGGCCCGCCGCCTGTTCCGCCCCGAGGAATACCGCAAGGTGGATTACAAGCTGATCCCGACCGCCGTGTTCAGCCTGCCGAATATCGGCACGGTGGGCATGACGACGGAAGAGGCGCGCGAGGCCGGCTACGAGGTCAAGCTCTTCGAAAGCCGGTTCCGGCCCATGAAGCTGACGCTGACCGAGTCGCAGGAAAAGACGCTGATGAAGCTGATCGTGGACGCCAAGACCGATCGCGTATTGGGCGTGCACATGGTGGGCCCCGACGCGGGTGAAATCGTGCAGGGCATCGCCGTGGCGCTGAAGGCCGGCGCGACCAAGCAGGTGTTCGACGACACCATCGGCATCCACCCCACGGCGGCCGAAGAATTCGTCACGTTGCGCACTCCGGTCGCGCAGTAAGACGTTGCCGGCAGGGCGCTACAGGCGTTCGATCATGGCGCGCGCCGCGGCGGGCGCGCGTTCTTTCGCGCCATTGATGAAAAACGCGTAGACGTCCTGCGGCCGCGCGGCGCCGGACGGATCGGGCCCGATGCGGCGCAGGTCTGCCGGGTCGGCCCCGCGCGCCCACGTGCGCAGGCGGTCGGCCCAGGCATCCAGCACCTTGGGTGCGTAGCCCGCCTTGAAGGTGGGGCTGGCGCGCATCAGGCGCGCATAGATGAAATCGGCAGTGCGGTCGGCGATGGCCGGGAAGTCTTCGCTGTCGGTGTAGACAGTGGCGGCACTGTGGCGGCGGGCCAATTCCAGGTATTCGTCGCACGCGAAACTCGCGTGCCGCACGTCCAGCACATGGCGCAGCTTCAGGCCGTCGACCTTGTCCGGCAACAGTTCCAGGAAGGCGCCGAAATCCTCGGCGTTGAAGGTCTTGGTGGGCGCGAACTGCCAGACCACGGGGCCCAGTTTGGGGCCCAGTTCGGCAATGCCGCTGTTCACGAAGCGCTGGATCGAATCCTTGGCGCCGGCCAGTTCGCGGCGGTTGGTCGCGTAGCGCGACGCCTTGAGCGAAAACACGAACCCCTCCGGCGTCTCGTCGCGCCATTTGGCGAAGGTGGCCGGTTTCTGGGTGCTGTAATAGGTCCCGTTGATCTCGATGGCGGTCAACTGGCGGCTGGCGTACTCCAGTTCCCGCGCGTGCGGCAGGCCTTCGGGGTAGAACGGGCCGCGCCAGGGCGCGTAGGTCCAGCCTCCTATGCCAACGCGGATACTGGGGGGACGTCCCACCACGGACGGGTGACGCTGCGGCATGTCCAGGTGCTCCCATGCAATCGGACGAACCTGACCACTGTATCGCCGCGCGCATGCCGGCGTAAAGTGCGCGGGCCCGGAACAGGAAGTAACACCGGCGCGGCTGTCGTATCCGCGATACGGCAATCCGACCCTTTGCGAACTTCGAGGATTTGCCCCCATGCCGCACACGCTTCGCGCGGATACCTGCGACAAAAAATCCCTGTTCCGGTACAGTTTTGCGATAACGTGTAGGCCTTCAATCCGACTTCGCCCGGCGCCCGCCGGCTCATCATGCCTGACCTGACTCATCTGCTGACGTTCGCCCTGGTTGCGCTGGGCATGGTGCTTACGCCCGGGCCCAATATGATCTACCTGGTGTCCCGCTCCATTTCCCAAGGCCCCCAGGCAGGTCTGATTTCACTGGGCGGCGTGGCGGTCGGGTTCATCTTCTATGTGCTGTGCGCCGCGTTCGGCATCACCGCCTTGCTGCTGACGGTGCCGCTGGCCTACGACGCGCTGCGCATCGGCGGCGCCCTGTACCTGCTGTACATGGCGTGGCAGGCGATCCGACCGGGTGGCCGTTCTCCGTTCCAGGTGCGCGAACTGCCCAAGAGCAGCCCGCGGACGCTGTTCACCATGGGGCTGGTGACCAATCTGCTGAATCCCAAGATCGCAGTGATGTATGTGTCGCTGCTGCCGCAATTCATCCAGCCCGACCACGGCAGCGTGTTCACGCAGTCGCTGGCGCTGGGCATGACGCAGGTGGCGGTCAGCCTGTCGGTCAATGCCGTCATCGCCATCATGGCGGGGTCGATCGCCGGCTTCCTGGCGGGCCGCCCGCTGTGGATGGTCGTGCAACGCTGGCTGATGGGTACGGTACTGGCGGGCCTGGCCGTGCGCATGATCATGGATACCCGCCGCTGATGGAGCACGATAGCGGCTTTTTCGCGTCGCTGGGCGGCATGCTCGGCGAAGCGCTGCGCGGCATCGTCGCAGGCATCAAGTGGTTGCTGGGCGGCTTGGGCGGCGCCTTGGGCGACTTTTATTCCGGACTGGCCGGCGCGATGGGCATGAGCCCGTCGATCTTCAACTTCGTCCTGCTTGTGCTGGGCCTGATGTTCCTGTGGGCGGCGGTCAAGTCCTTGCTGCGCCGCTCCATCATCGGATTCCTTTTCTGGCTGGTGCTGGCGGTGCTGGTACTAGGCGGGCTGGTGGACTAGGGCGTGTAACGCCGCCGGGCGCTTGGCGCAGGCCGGGGCGCCTGGCCATCACCGGCTGGCTTTCAGCGCGATATCCCGCAGCCGGCCCACCAGCGCCGGGAACCGCTCGGCCCCTGTGTTGCCGTATCCGATCACCAGCCCGTTGTCTTCCGGGCGGGGCGTGATCGCGAATGAGGACAGCGCGCCGGGGTTCATCCCCAGCTTGCGCGCCTGCTCCACGATCGCCACATCGGAGAACGCCGGCGGCAGCCGCACGGTCAGGTGCAAGCCGCTGTGGCCGCCCAGCACTTCATGATCGATCTCCAGATGCGCGGCCAGCGCGTCGCGCAGCGCCGCCTGGCGCTCGCGGTACAGCCGCCGCATGCGGCCCAGATGGCGCGAGAACTGGCCGTTGTCGATGAAGGCCGCCATGGTCAGTTGTTCCAGCCGATGGCCGCCGCGCAGCATTTCGATGACGGACGGCATGGCTTGCGTGGCGATGGTTTCGGGCAGCACCAGGAAGCCCAGGCGCAGGGCGGGGAACATGGTCTTGCTGAAGGTGCCCACATACAGCACGGGCGAATCGGGCAGCAGGCCCTGCATGGCCGCGATGGGCTCGCCCTGATGGCGGAATTCGCTGTCGTAATCGTCTTCGATGATCCACGCGCCTGCGCGGCGCGCACGTTCCAGCAGGTCCAGCCGGCGCGCCACCGACAGCACGGCGCCGGTGGGGTATTGGTGCGACGGCGTGGTCTGGATCAGCCGCGGCGGGCGCGTCTGCCACGCGTCTTCGGGGATCACCATGCCGTCGGCGTCCACGCGCATCGCCACGACGTCCAGGTCGCCCGCATGGAACGCAGACTTGGCGCCGCGGTAGCCGGGATCTTCCAGCCACGCGGTGTCGCCGGGGTTGGTCAGCAGTTGCACGCATAGCGCCAGCGCGCCCTGCGCGCCTTCGGTGATGACGATGCGCGACGCCTCGCAGCGCACGCCGCGCGAGACGCGCAGATACTGGGCGATGGCTTCGCGTAGCGCGGGTTCGCCCACGGGGTGCCCGTACCCCAGCGTGGTGGCGGGGGCGGCCTGCAGCGCGCGGTCCTGCGCGCGGCGCCACGCATTGACCGGGAACTGGGTCAGCGCAGGGGTGCCGGGCGTCATCGGCAGCGAACCGTCGTGCAGGTAGCGCGAGGACACGATGCGCGAGAGGCGCTTGGCGGTGAAGGAGGATTCGGCGGGCGGCGGCGCGGCCTGCCGGGCGGCGTTGCTGGCGGCGGCCGACAGGGGCGCCACGCGGGTGCCTTGGCGGTCGGCGATGACATAGCCTTCGGCCGTCAGTTGCTCGTAGGCGATCAGCACCGTGTTGCGCGAAATGTCCAGGTCTTCGGACAGCGCGCGCGAGGACGGCAGCTTGCCGCCGGCGGGCAATTGCCCGGCCAGGATGGCCTGCTTGAGCCGCTGGATCAGCTGGCGCTGGCGGGGCAGCGCCCCGGGGCCGCGCGCCAGCGGGCTGGACAGCAGGGCGGCGTCCGCGGGATCGCCCAGAGATGGCAGGGGATTCATGGCCCTATTAAATTAAAGGATCGTGGTGCTTTTTATGATGCCACGATTCCGATATCGTGAGGTCATGCGTGTTGCGTCCGCCACCGCCGGCGACGCGCGCTAACCAGGATGAGGTCCGTAGCATGCAACCCCGCGTCAACGCTTTCCAACAACCCATCGGCCCCGATGTTCCCGGCTGGACCCCGCGCGCGCGTCCGCCCCTGACCCCGGCCGTTGGCCGCTATTGCCGGTTGGAGCCCTTGTCCGCCGAGCGCCACGCGGCGGACTTGTATCAGGCGTTCAGCCAGGCGCCGGACGACAGCGACTGGACTTACATGGGCGTCGGGCCTTTTGCCGACGAGGCCGCCTACCGGACATTCGCCGAGGCCGCGCAGGCAGGCAGCGACCCCTTGCACCACGCCATCATCGATCTGGCGACGGGCCGCGCGATCGGCACGCTGGCGCTGATGCGGATCGACCCGCCCAACGGCGTGATCGAGGTGGGCTTCGTGTCGTTCTCGCGCCAGCTCAAGCGCACCCGCATCGCGACCGAGGCGCAGTTCCTGCTGATGCGCCGCGCTTTCGACGAACTGGGTTATCGCCGCTATGAATGGAAGTGCGACAGCCTGAACGCGCCGTCGCGCAAGGCCGCCGCCCGCTTGGGATTCCAATTCGAAGGCATCTTCCGCCAGGCCACGGTCTACAAGGGCCGCAGCCGCGACACGGCATGGTTTTCGATCATCGACAGCGAATGGCCGGCGCTGCGCACCGCCTACGAGCGCTGGCTGGACCCCGAGAACTTCGACGCCGAAGGCAACCAGCGCAAAGGCCTGGCCGAACTGGCCGCCCAGGAAAAGGCCGCGTGCGCCTGATCCCGGTCGCGCTCGCCCTGTTCTGGGGGCTGAACTGGCCGGCCGTGAAGATCATCCTGTCGATCTTCCCGCCGTTTACGCTGCGCGTGATGGGCCTGGGCAGCGGCGCGGTGCTGCTGTTGCTGCTGGCGCTGGCCAAGCGCGTGGCCCTGCTGCCGCCGCGCGCGTCGTGGCCCGGCATCGTTGTGGGCGGCCTGTTGGCGGTGGCGGTGTTCAACCTGGCGGTGGCGTGGGCGCAGCTCAGCACCAGCACGTCGCGCGCCGCGGTGTTGACCTTCACGATGCCAATGATGTCGGCGGTGCTGGCCTGGGCCGTGCTGGGCGAACGGCCCGACCGGCGCCGGGCCGTGGCGCTGGGGCTGGGCGCGCTGGGCGTGGCGATCCTGGCCTGGCCGGTGCTGCATGCCGTCTTCGTCGACCACGACATCGCCGCGACCAAAGGCCTGGCCTTTCCGCTGATCGCCGCTTTCGGATGGGCCGCCGGCACGGTCTATCTGAAGCGCTGGCCCGTGGCGGGCAACCGCATCGTGGTGACGGCCTGGCAACTGGTGGTGGGTGCGGCTTGCGCCTTGACGGGCATGCTGATCGCGGGCGAATCGTTTCCCACGCAGGGCTGGAATGCGCGAGTGGCCGGCGCGCTGGCGTTTCACATCATCCTGGGCACGGCGGTGGCGTACTGGCTGTGGTTCGTGCTGAGCGAAAAGGTCAGCGCCACGGTCGCGGCATTGACGACGCTGATGGTGCCCGTGGTGGGGGTGCTGGGCGCGATGGCGCTGGTGGGCGACCGGCCCGGCGCGGCGGACTGGCTGGGATTCGCCTTCGTGCTGGCCGGGGCGGCGCTGATCGTGTTGAACTTGGGCAAAGCGCGGGGGTGACCGGAGCGGCTCACCCCCGTTTGCGCAACAGGTTCCTGATCACTTCCGCACCGCTGACCAGCGTGATGCCCGACAGCACCAGTACCGCGCCGATGACAAAGCCGGCGTCCAGCGGCTCGTTCAGGATCAGCACGCCGAAGCTCACGCCGAATAGCGGCGTCATGAAAGACAGGATCGACAGCCGCGACGCCAGGTAGCGGCGCAGCAGCCAGAACCAGGCCAGGTAGCTGGACAACGCCACCACCACCGACTGGAAGGCCACGCTCAGCACGGCGGCCTGCGTATAGCGGATGGCGTCTTGGCCGGTGGCGGCGGCATAGGCCAGCAGCCCGACTGCGGCTATCGCCATCTGATAGAACAGCGTCTTGGAGGGCGCGGCTTCCGATAGCGAGGTCTTGCGGATGGCGACCGTGGTGGCGCCCCACAGCAAGCCCGCGGCAAGGCCCATGGCATCGCCCAGCAGCATGTTCGAGGATCCCGCCTGCGCCGGCTTGCCCAGGAACGCCACCCCGATGCCGCCGAACGCGATCGCCACGCCCAGCCACTGCAGCGGCCGCATGCGTTCTTCAGGCAGCAGCCAGTGCAGGCCCAGCGCGGCGAAGATGGGGGCGGTGTACAGGAACACCGACATGTGCGAGGCCGTGGTGTAGAGCAGGCCCTGCGCCACGAACAGGAATTCTCCCGCGAACAGCAAGCCGACGATCAGGCCGGGCAGGGCGGTGCCGTCGCGCCATGCGCGCATGCCCTCGGCGCGCCACACCACCACCGCCAGCACCAGCGCCGCGAAGGTCGAGCGCAGGCCGATCTGCATGATCGGCGCAATATCGCCCGCGACCAGTTTGATGGCGATCTGCTGGAAACCCCAGCACACGCACAGGGCCAGCATCCCGCTGGTTGCCAGCGCGTCCAGCGGCAAGCGTTGCGGCTTGGCGGCGGGCGCGCTCACGGCAGTTCGGCGGGGTAGCTGTCCAGCGCCAGGCCGATCTGCTGGCGCAAGTCCCATTCGGCCAGGGTCGATTGCACCGGGCCGAAGAAGGCGCCGTCGCGCGTGACGAACATGGCGGGCAGATGGAACACCTCGTAGCGTTCGACCAGCCCGCGGTTGTCGCCCGCATCCACCCAGCACACGCGTTCCACGGGCAATTCCAGCGCCGGCAGCTGTTCGCGCGCGATGCGGCAGGTGCCGCAGGTGCGGCTGTGAAAGACCAGCAGCGTCAGGCCGGGCGCATCCAGCAGGAAGCGGTCGGCGGTGCTGTCATTGAGTTCTATCTGTTCCATGGGCGGCGGGGGG
>NZ_DBHKZA010000078.1:10257-27875 GCF_057314935.1 Achromobacter sp. | reverse complement strand
CATCGCTGCCGGGCTTTTTCATGCTGCCACCGCTTACTGCAAGGTTCGGGTGAAGACGAATTCGCCGTCTTGCCAATCCACCGGCACCACGTCGCGTGGGCCGAACTTGCCTTCCAGGATCAGGCGGGCCACCGGGTTCTCGATCTGCTGCTGGATCGCGCGCTTCAAGGGGCGTGCGCCGAACACCGGATCGAAACCGGAGCGGGCCAGTTCCGCCAAGGCGGATTCGGTGACTTCCAGCCGCATTTCCTGCTTCTCCAGCCTGGCGCCAAGGCGGCGCAGCTGGATGCGGGCGATGGACTCGATGTGCTGCGCCTCCAGACCGTGGAACACGACCACTTCGTCGATGCGGTTCAGGAATTCAGGCCGCAAGGTCTGCTTGAGCTCGCCCCACACGACTTCCTTGACCACATCGTACGGCTGGCCCGCCAGGCTCTGGATGTGATGCGAGCCCAGGTTGGACGTCATCACGATCACCGTGTTGCGGAAGTCCACCGTACGGCCCTGGCCATCGGTCAGGCGGCCGTCATCCAGCACTTGCAGCAACACGTTGAAGACATCCGGATGCGCCTTTTCCACTTCGTCCAGCAAGATCACGCTGTACGGCTTGCGGCGCACGGCCTCGGTCAGGTAGCCGCCCTCTTCGTAGCCCACGTATCCGGGCGGCGCGCCGATCAGCCGCGCCACCGAATGCTTCTCCATGAATTCGCTCATGTCGATGCGGATCAGGTGCTCTTCGGAGTCGAACATGAATTCGGCCAACGCACGCGTCAACTCGGTCTTGCCCACGCCGGTGGGGCCCAGGAACAGGAACGAGCCGTAAGGCCGCGCCGGGTCCGCCAGGCCTGCACGCGAACGCCGGATGGCATCGGAGACCAGGCGCACGGCCTCGTCCTGACCCACCACGCGCTTGTGCAGGAATTCCTCCATGTGCAGGAGCTTCTCGCGTTCGCCCTGCATCATCTTCGACACGGGGATGCCCGTGGCCCGCGACACCACCTCGGCGATTTCCTCGGCGCCGACACGGGTGCGCAGCAGACGCGGGCGGGTTTCGTCGCCCTCGGCGTTTTCAGCGGCCTGCGCAGCGCCCACTTCAGCGGCCTTCAGGCGCGATTCCAGGTCCGGCAGCTTGCCGTATTGCAGCTCGGCCAGTTTGTCGAACTGGCCCTTGCGCTGCAATTCGGCCATTTCGGCGCGCACGCTGTCGATCTCTTCCTTGATGGCCTGCGTGCCTTGCACGGCCGCCTTTTCAGCCTTCCAGATTTCTTCGAAGTCGTTGTATTCGCGTTGCAGCTTTTCCAGTTCGTCTTCAATGACGCCCAGGCGGCGCTTGGACGCGTCGTCGGTTTCCTTCTTGACGGCTTCGCGCTCGATCTTCAGCTGAATAATGCGGCGATCCAGCTTGTCCATCACCTCCGGCTTGGAGTCGATTTCCATGCGGATGCGCGCGCCGGCCTCGTCGATCAGGTCGATGGCCTTGTCGGGCAGGAAGCGGTCGGTGATGTAGCGGTGCGACAACTCGGCCGCAGCCACGATCGCCGGGTCGGTGATCTCGACGCCGTGGTGGATCTCGTAGCGTTCCTGCAGGCCGCGCAGGATGGCGATGGTGGATTCCACGTCGGGCTCGTCGACCAGCACCTTCTGGAAGCGCCGCTCCAGCGCCGCGTCCTTTTCGATGTACTTGCGGTATTCGTCCAGCGTGGTCGCGCCGATGCAATGCAGTTCGCCGCGCGCAAGCGCCGGCTTGAGCATGTTGCCCGCGTCCATCGCGCCTTCGGCCTTGCCCGCGCCGACCATGGTGTGCAGCTCGTCGATGAAGACGATGTTGCTGCCGTCGTCCTGGCCCAGCTCTTTGAGCACGGCCTTCAGGCGTTCTTCGAATTCGCCGCGGAACTTGGCGCCGGCCAGCAACGCGGCCAGGTCGAGCGACAGCACGCGCTTGCCGCGCAGGCTCTCGGGCACTTCGTCGTTGACGATGCGCTGCGCCAGGCCTTCGACGATGGCGGTCTTGCCCACGCCGGGTTCGCCGATCAGGACCGGGTTGTTCTTGGTGCGGCGCTGCAGGATCTGGATGGTGCGGCGGATTTCGTCGTCGCGGCCGATCACCGGGTCGAGCTTGCCCTGGCGGGCGCGCTCGGTCAGGTCCATGGTGTACTTGGACAGGGCTTCGCGGTTGGATTCGCCTTCCGCGCCGGACACGTTTTCGCCGCCGCGCACGGCGTCGACCGCGGCCTCGAGGGCCTTTTTCTGCAGGCCCGCTTCACGCAGGATGCGGCCGGCCTCGCCCTTGTCGTCGGCCAGCGCCAGCAGGAACAGCTCGCTGGCGATGTAGGTGTCGCCGCGGCGGGCGGCTTCCTTGTCGGTGCGGGTCAGAACCGCGTTCAAGTCGCGGCCGACCTGCACGTTGTCGTCGCCCTGCACCTGCGGCAGCGACTTCATCGCGCTTTCCAGCGCGGGTTGCAGGCGGTTGACCGCCACACCGGCGCGCGCCAGCAGGCTGCCTGCGCCGCTGTCCGGATCGGACAGCAAGGCGGACAACACGTGGACGGGTTCGATGTAGGGATGGTCGTTACGGGCGGCCAGACTTTGGGCGTCGGCCAAGGCTTGCTGGAACTTGGTAGTCAGTTTGTCGAATCGCATAATGGTCGTTTGGCTTGTTGGGGAGCCTGACCGATACGTGCCGGCTGGCTCGATATCCTGAATATGCGGACAGATGAGAGAATTTCAACACCATCCGGCCACTTGTTTTGCTACGACGTGCAGCAACAATCCGACCTATGAGCATATACGTTTTTGTCTACGGTACCCTACGCGCCGGCGAAATCAATGATCTGGCGCAAGCGGTCGCCAAACGGGGCCTGCCCGCCGCCCGGCTGGTGGGCGCGGCCTCCGTGCCCGGCATGCTGGTCGACTTCGGTAACTGGCCCGGCCTGATCCCCGTCGCAGATGGCCGCCGGGTGCGGGGCGAGGTCTACCTGGTGGAGCCCGCGCTCATCGCGCTGATGGACGAAATCGAAGAATACGTGCCCGGACAGCCCTGCTGTTTTGTGCGCCGCGAAATCGCCGCGCGCCTGGAATCGGCGACGCACGGCAATGCCGAAATCCGCTGCCAGTATTACCCCATCGACCCGGCGTTGCGAGGCGCCGCGGTCGATATCCCCGGCGAGGACTGGATCGCGCACCGGCACGGCCGGACGGGCGGCGGCCGCCCGTAAGACGGCCGTAGTAACAACAGACTACAATAGGCGTTGTCTTCACGCTTTACACCCGTTTCGCCCTCCCCGGCGCGCAACGGGCACTATAGAGGTCATCGTATGCAAAAACGGGTTCCCGTTGCCCCTGATGGCGCCCACTGTTCCACCTGCATGTTGGGACACGTGTGCGTGCCCGTGGGAATGGCCGCCGCCGAAGTGGAAAAACTGGACGAGCTGGTGAAAGAGCGTGTGCGCCTGGAAAAGGGCAAGACGCTGTATTCGCTGGATCACCCGCTTGACGCCGTCTACAGCGTTCGCTTTGGCAGCATCAAGACCCAGTTGGAAGACGCGACCGGCCAGATCCAGGTTACCGGCTTTCACCTGCCCGGCGAAATCGTCGGCATGGACGGCATGCTGGAAGGCAAGCACGTGTCGGCTGCGGTCGCGCTGGAAGACTCCGAAGTCTGCGTCATCCGCTTGAGCGACGTGGACCGCGTGGCTGCGCACCTGCCGTCGCTGCAGCAGCAGTTCCGGCGCCTGATGAGCCGCGAAATCACGCGTTCGCACCAGATGCTGGCGTCGCTGGGCGCCATGCGTTCCGAACAGCGCCTGGCGGCCTTCCTGCTGAACCTGTCGCAGCGCTATGCCTCGCTGGGCTATTCGTCGACCGAATTCGTGCTGCGCATGAGCCGCGAAGAAATCGGCAACTATCTTGGCCTGACGCTGGAAACGGTCAGCCGGCTGTTCTCGCGTTTCGCGCGCGAAGGCCTGATCAAGATCAACCAGCGCGAAGTCCGCATCCTGGATCTGCCTGCGCTCAAGCAGTTGCTGGGCCTCGAGACCTGCTGACGCCAGGCCGCGCCATGCGCCGCGCCCCCGCCCCTTCCGCGCCCCGAACCCTGCCGCACGCGCCCGCGCGCGGGCGTTTCGGGCGCCGACTGGGGGCCGCGCTGGCCCTGGCTGCAACGCTGGCCCCCTTGGCCGTGCGCGCGCAGACGCCGCTGCCGGACCCCTACGACTACGACGAAACCGTTCCCGCGCCCAAGCGCGCCACGCCGTTGCGTTGGCAGACGGTGGAACTGGGCAAGCCAGGGCATCGGTACAAGATGCCGGTCTATGCTAACCGCGACCTGGCCCGCGACGACCTGCGCGATATCAAGCAGGTCCTGATCGTCATCCATGGCGTCAAGCGCGACGCCGACCGCTACTACGACACCGCAGCCGGCCTGCTGGCGCGCAATCCGGACCGCGCACGCGACACGCTGGTCCTGGCTCCCCGCTTCCCCGGGTCCATCGATTCGGGATTTGGCGGCATGGCCGCGTGGCGCAAGGCCAGCTGGGAAGAAGGCGAAGAAAGCATCCAGGCCGCGGGGCGGCCCGCTCCCGTCACCTCGTTCCAGGTGCTGGATGATCTGCTGCGCAGCCTGGACGACCGCAAGCGCCTGCCCACCCTGGCCAACATCGTGCTGGCCGGGCACTCCGCAGGCGGACAACTGGTACAGCGCTATGCCGTGCTGAACAATACCGACGGCCCGCTGCGCCGCGACGGGCTGGCGCTGCGCTACGTGATCGCGAACCCCTCGTCCTACCTGTACTTGACCAACGAGCGCCCACGTGCCGACGGCAAAGGCTACGCGCCGTACGAACGCGGCATCTGCCCCACCTACAACCAGTACAAGTACGGCACCGACAAGCTGCCGCCGTACGCGCGCGAAACCGACGACACGCGGCTGTTCGTGCGCTATGCCGCCCGCGACGTGATCTATCTGCTGGGCGGGGCGGACAACAACCCCGAGCACCGCCTGCTGGACAAGACCTGCGGCGCCGAGGCGCAAGGCGCCACGCGCCTGGCCCGCGGCACCGCCTACGTGCAATACGAATACGTGCTGGCCGCCCGCGGCGCGAAGCCGGTGCCGCTGCACCGCAGCAGCTTCGAGGTCGGCGGCGTGGGGCACGACAACAAAGGCATGTTCGGCTCCGTCTGCGGCGCCCAGGCCTTGCTGGGCAGCGGCGCCCAGGCCGGCGACCGGGCCGCCGCCTGCGACATCATCAAGCCGCGCGGCAAGTAACGCCGCAGCCGCTTGCAGGGCGCTGGCGCGTCGCCAACCCTGACAAAAACCTGAATGAAAACTGTTCGCCATTGCGTGCATTTCGGCGTGGGCAGGCGCAAGATACCGCGATGCATGTTCCATTTCGCGGCTGGCCTTGCGATCTTGACGGGCGAGGACAAGGCGCGGTCGCGTGTCCGGCGACTCCCGACAAGCTCACCTGAGAACAGCTATGACGCAAACGTATCTCGCCATGCCCGACGCCAAACGCCGCATCAAGGCCATTTTCGTCGGCTCCATGGGCAACCTGGTCGAGTGGTACGACTTCTACGCCTATACCGCTTTCGCCCTGTATTTCGCGCCCGCCTTCTTCCCCTCGCATGACCCCGTCGTCCAGCAATTGAATGCCGCCACCTTGTTCGCGGCCGGCTTCATCGTGCGCCCGCTGGGCGGCTGGCTGTTCGGCCACATCGCCGACAGGCACGGGCGGCGGATATCGCTGATGGTGTCGGTGGTGATGATGTGCGTGGGTTCGCTGATCATCGCCGTGACGCCCACGTACGCGACCATCGGCCTGGCCGCGCCCGCGCTGTTGGCGTTGGCCCGCGTGATCGAAGGCCTGAGCCTGGGCGGCGAGTATGGCGCCAGCGCCACCTACCTGACCGAGATATCCGACCCGGAACACCGCGGCTTTTATTCCAGCTTCCAGTACGTCACCCTGATCGGCGGCCAGCTTTGCGCAATCCTGGTGCTGCTGCTGTTGCAGAACGTGTTCCTGACGCACGAGCAGCTGGTGGAATGGGGCTGGCGCATCCCCTTCGTGATCGGCGCCCTGCTGGCCATCGTGACCGCGCTGATGCGCCGCGACATGCCCGAGACCGACTCGTACAAGGAAGCGCAGAAGACCAAGCCGAAGACCAGTTCGCTGCGCGGCCTGATGAAGTATCCGCGCGAGGTGGCGATCGTGGTGGGGCTGACGGCCGGCGGCACCGCGGCCTTCTACACCTTCACCACCTACATGCAGACCTTCGTGCGGCAGACGTCGGGCTTTACGGACATCACCACGACCTACATCATCGCGGCCTCGCTGATCTTCGCGCTGATCCTGCAGCCGCTATATGGCGCGCTGTCGGACAAGATCGGGCGCAAGCCGCTCTTGATCTTCTTCGGCGTGGCGGGGGCCGCGCTGACGGTGCCCATCCTGATGACCTTGTCCAATACCCGCTCGCCCTTCATCGCCTTCCTGCTGATCTGCGGCGCGTGGGTATTCACGGCCGGCTATACGTCGATCAACGCCGTGGTGAAGGCCGAGCTGTTCCCCACCAACATCCGCGCCACCGGCGTCGCCGTGCCCTATGCGGTCACCGTGTCGATCTTCGGCGGCACGGCGCCTGCCATCGCCCTGTTCTTCAAGCAGCAAGGACACGAGGCGTGGTTCTATTACTACCTGGCCGGCGTGATTTTCCTGTCCCTGCTGGTGTACGCGACGATGCGAGACACCAAGCACCAGTCGGCGATGCACCGGCACGATTGACCTAGGGAAATTCCCGACGCTGCCGGCTTGACGCCGGCAGTTCTTCGGGCTGATACTTAACCTTATGGTTAACTTAAACGACGACGCGCTCGACAGCATCTTTTCGGCCTTGGCCGACAGCACCCGCCGGCAGGTGCTGGCCGACCTGGAACAGGGCTCGGCATCGGTCAGCGAACTGGCCCGGCCCCACGCCATGTCGCTGCCCGCTTTCATGAAGCATCTGCGGGTGCTGGAAGACGCCGGGCTGATTGGCCGCGCCAAGGACGGACGGGTAGTCAGCTGCACGCTGTCGCCCGAACCGATGCGCGCGGCGTCCGACTGGCTGGCCCGCTACGAGAAGTTCTGGAACGGCCAACTGGATTCGCTGGCCCGGTACCTGTACCACGACGAGGAGATCCACCCATGGCAAGCCGAACCCGCTCCAACAACGCCCCCCTCGAGCTCCGGCTCACGCGGCGCTTCACCTCCCCCGTCGACCGGGTCTGGCGCGCCTGGACGGACCCGCAAGCGCTGATGCGCTGGTTCGGTCCGGCCGGCACGCGAGAAGTGCTGGTGGCCGAGACCGACGTGCGCGTGGGCGGCGCCTACCTGGTGGGCTTCGTCACCGACGACGGGCAGTCGCATTACGCCAGCGGCCAGTACCACGACGTGCAACCGCTGCGCCGGCTGGTCTTTACCTGGGCGTGGCGCGACACCCCTGAAGAAACATCGCTGATCACCCTTGAATTCGTTCCCGCGCAGGGCGGCACTGAACTGGCCTTCCTGCAAACCCCGTTTGTCGATCAGGCAACCCGCGACGGCCACGAACACGGCTGGGCAGGTGCGATGGACCGGCTGGCGGACCATCTGGCAAGCGAGGCCTGAACGGCTGTTGCCTTGCCCGGGCCCGACAGGCCCGCCACGCAAAGGAGTCCTACGATGCAGACCCCCCATCCTGTCGTATCCCGTCCCCAATGGGACGCCGCCCGCGAGGCCCTGCTTGTCCGCGAAAAGGCGATGACCCGCGCCCAGGACGCCCTGGCCCGCGACCGCCTGGACCTGCCCTGGGTACGGGTGGATAAGCCTTATCGATTCCAGGGCGCAAGCGGACCGCTAGGCTTGGCCGCCCTGTTCGGCGGCAAACGCCAACTGGTCCTCTACCATTTCATGTACGGGCCGGATTGGGAAGAAGGCTGCGTCGGCTGCTCGTTCCTGGCAGACCACCTGGACAGCGCGCTGATGCACCTGCGTCACCACGACGTGTCGGTGGTGGCGGTGTCGCGCGCACCGCTGGCCAAGCTGGATGCGTTCAAACGGCGCATGGGCTGGCGCTTCGATTGGTTCTCGTCCGAGGGCTGCGACTTCAATTTCGATTTCCAGGCCTCGGTGCCGCAGGCCGATGGCAGCGTCGAAGAGCGTTCGGGCGCCAGCGCCTTTTTCCTTGATCCCGACGGCGAGATCTTTCACACCTATTCGGCATTCGAGCGCGGCGTGGAGCGCCTGGCCGGCGCCTATAACTACCTGGATTTCGCGCCCTTGGGCCGCAACGAAACGGGCCCCCACTTCAACCTGGGCGACTGGGTCCGCCACCATGACCGTTACGACGACGCGCCGAAGGCGTGCCACGCTTGCGCCTGACGGCGCGCGCGCCATGGCGTCGCTGTGGCTGGCCTGTTTGGCGGCCATGGCGGTGGGCCTGTGGATCGACACGCGCGTGACGCCTGCGGCGCTGCTGGCAAGCGAATGCGGCGCGCCGGGCGGGCTGCTGGACATGGCTTGGCGGCATGGCGCCCTGATGCCCGCCAGCAGTGCGGCGATGGGCTTGGCGGCACTGGCGCCATGGCCCCCGGGACGCGTGCCCGCACCGCCGCTTGCGCAACGCTTGCTCTGCGCAGTGGCGATGGCTGTCGGAATGGTGCTGGGCGCGCGGCTGGGGGTGATGGCGGCGCTGCTGCTGGGGGCTTCGCCCTTTGGCGGCATGGCGCTGGGCATGGCGGCCGGCATGGCCGTGGGGCTGCTGCCGGTGGTCGCGTTTAGCGCCGCGCGCCGGTAAGGGGCCGCGCCACGGCCGGCGTGGCCGGTGCAGCTTCGATCGGCGCCGCAAGCGGCGCCTGGATCTCCAGCGGCGCCGTGGCGTGCGCGACACAGGGCAGGATCCAGCCTTCTTCTTTCTCGTCGCGCGACAGGCCTGGCCATTCAATGCGGTAGGCCACCGAGCCCTCCAGCATCAGGCACATGCAGGCCCGGCAGGTGCCGTTGCGGCACGAACTGGGCAGCTTGATGCCCGCGGCCTGCGCGGCCAGCAGGACGGGCGTGCCCGCGTCCGCGTCGAACCGCAGGCCGGCAGGTTGGACCAGGACCGGGAACGCGGGCATGTCAGCCGGCGTTGTCTTGCCAGTCCAGCTGCCAGGCGCCGGACAGCACGTTCTGCATCCACAGCACGCAGGTCAGCGTCTTGGCGTCGGTGACTTCGCCTTTGCTGCACGCCGCCAGCAATTCGGCGGGGTCCGCGCTGATCACGTCCAGGAACTCGTCCTGGTCCAGTTGCCGCGGACCGGCGCGCAAGCCGCGGGCGAAGAAGATGTGGATGATCTCGGTGGAATACGCGATGGCCAGATGCAAGGCGCCCGCGTGCGCCCATTGGTCGGCGGTGTAGCCCGTTTCTTCCAGCAGTTCGCGCTTGCCGCAGACCAGCGGGTCTTCGCCCGGGTCCAGCTTGCCGGCGGGAAACTCCGTCATGACACGCCCGATGGGGTAGCGGAACTGGCGCTCCAGCAAGACGCGGCCGTCATCCAGCAAGGGGATCACCACGACCGCGCCGGGATGCACGACGTATTCGCGTGTGGCCGTATTGCCGTTGGGCAGGCTGACGGTGTCCCGGCGAATCTTCAGGAAGCTGCCTTCATAAGGCGCTTCGCTGGTCACCAGCGTTTCAACAAGATGGGTATCGGTCGGGCGGGTCATGAGGGCGCGTAGGGGTCTGAGGGTGTCTTGGGACAGGCTGGCGCGGGAGCGCCTTCAGCAAGCAATGCAGCTTACCATCGCCGCCCGCGCGGCCTGCCCTTCTGCGCCCTGCCCCGGGCTACTTGGCGACCCGGATGACGACCTTGCCGAAATGGCCGCCCGACGCCAGGTGTTCAAAAGCGGCGGGGGCTTCGTCGAAACCGAAAACCCGGTCGATGACCGGCACGATGCCGGCCACTTCCACGAAGCGCGCCACGTCCTCCAGCATCCTGCGGCTGCCCACGAAGATGCCTTGCAAGCGCTTGCTGCCGGCGATCAGCGCCAAGGGCGCCACCGGCACGGCCGCGAACCCGCTGACGCCGCCGATCACCGCGATGGTCCCGCCCATGCGCGCCGCCGCCACGGAGCGCGCCAGCGTGCCTTCGCCGCCCACTTCCAGCACGACATGCGCGCCCTCGCCGTCGGTCAGGCGCAAGGCTTCATCCTGCCAGTCAGGCGTATCGCGGTAGTTGATCAGGCCATCGGCGCCCATGGCCCGGGCCCGTTCCAGCTTGCTGGCGCTGGAGGACGTGATGATGGCGCGCAGGCCGGCCGCCTTCGCCAATTGCAGTCCCCAGACCGATACGCCGCCCGTGCCCAGGAACAACGCCGTATGCCCGGCTTTGGCGCCGCCCGCGACGAACAGCGCGTTCCAGGCGGTGACCGCCGCGCAAGGCAAGGTCGAGGCCTGCTCGTCGCTCAACGAGGGCGGCGTGGCCGCCAAGGCGGTCTCGGCGAAAACGCGTTCCGTGGACAGCACGCCGTCCGTCGCCGCACCCGGCGCAACGCGCGTCGTGGCCGGCGTGGCGTCGCCGTCGATCCAATCCGGAAAGAACGAGCCCATCACGCGGTCGCCCGGCGCGAAGCGCGTCACGGCCTTGCCGACCTCGATCACTTCGCCCGCGGCGTCCGACGCCGGAATGACGGGGCTGGACGCGCCCTGTAGATAGTCGCCGCGCGCCACCATCAGATCGCGGAAGTTCAGCGATACCGCATTGATGCGCACACGCACATCGTGCGGCCCCAGCGCCTGGGGTTCGCGCGTGGTAAGCGTGAGCGACGCGATGTCTTTGCCGTTGATGACGGTGTAGGCCTGCATGGTGTTCTCCTGTTCGGTTTCGAGGCGGGCCGCGTCGGGCTGCCGATGACAGCGCGGCCGGGTACCGATAAGATATGCGGAATTCAGTTCAACAATGGCGACATTAATTCGTTTCAATGGTGCCGAATATGAACCAATACAGACAGGAAAGGCAACATGGCCACATCGGGTGCGCATGACAGGCTTGGCGGCATCGAAGTCTTCGTGCAGGCCGTCGAGGCCGGCAGCTTCGCGCTGGCGGCAGATCGCCTGAACCTCACGCGGTCCGCCGTGGGAAAATCGGTCGCGCGGCTGGAGGCGCGCCTGGGGGTCCGGCTGTTCCACCGCACGACCCGCCAGCAAAGCCTGACTGACGACGGCCAGGCCTACTACGACCGCTGCATCCGCGCCCTGGCCGAACTGCAGCTTGGCGAAGCGGAACTCGACAGCGGCCGCCGCGAGCCCCAGGGGCGCTTGCGCGTCAGCGCGCCGCTCGTGTTCGGCCGGCACTGCGTCGCCCCGGTCCTGCGGGACCTGGCCATGCGCCACCCGCAACTGCAGCTGGACATCTCATTCAACGACCGCGTGGTCGACCTGATCGAGGAAGGCTACGATCTCGGCATCCGCGTGGGCGCATTGCCCGACAGCGCCAGCCTGGCCGCGCGCAGGCTGGGGATGCAGACCATGGGCATCGGCGCGTCTCCCGCCTACATCCGGGCGCATGGGCGCCCGATGACCATCGACGAACTGGCGCAACACGCCGGCATCGTCTACTCGCATGGCGGGGCGGAGCGCGGGTGGGAGGTGAAGGATGCGGAAGGCCGGGTCATCCGGTTGCGGGTGCAACCGCGGCTGCGGCTGGACGATTTGCAAGCCATTGCGGACGCCGCGATCGCAGGCGCCGGCATCGCCTGGCTGCCGTGCTGGATGCTCACCCACTACGTGCGCACTGGCGAACTGGACGTCCTGATGCATGGCGACCGGATGGCCGCCCAGGAAGTGCACGCGGTCTGGCCACAGGCCCGCTACCTGCCGTCCAAGACACGCACCGCCATCGATGCGCTGGCGGCGCGTGTGCCCGCGATGCTGGCGACTTAAGCGGCAGGCCGTTCCAACGCGGTCAATCGAACTTGCGGCGGGCGTCCAGCGCCAGACCGGCGCCGATGCTGCCGAACAGGTCGCCTTCCACGCTGCGCGCCCCCGGCACCAGCGCCGACACGGTTTCACGCAGGCGCGGCACGCGGCTGGAACCGCCGGTGAAGAACACGGTATCCACATCGGCCGTGGACACGCCGGCATCGCGCAGCAGCGCGCCCACCGTGGTCTCGACCTTTTCGATCAGGCGGCCCACGCAGGCGTCGAACGACGGGCGCGTCACGTCCACGCCGAGCTCCGGCGCGATGCGCGACAGGTCGATGCGGGCCGACGGCGATTCGGACAGCGCGATCTTGGCCTCTTCCACCTGCACCGCCACCCAATGGCCCGCGCGCTGCTTCACCAGGTTCAGCAGCAGGTCGATCTTCTCGCGGTCGCCGGCTTCGGCGCGGATGTAGGCGAAATGCTCGGCGGCCTTGCGCGTATAGGCCTGGTTGATGGTGTGCCAGCAGGCCAGATTGCCGTACTGCGTGGACGGCACGTCCTTGCCGCTGCGCAGCTGGCTGCCCAGCCCCAGCAAGGGCATGACGTGCGCCAGGCTCAGCTGCTTGTCGAAATCCACCCCGCCGATATGCACGCCGCCGTAGGCCAGGATGTCGTCGCGGCGGTCGGCCTTGCCGGCACGGTCCGGCCCCAGGCGGATCAGCGAAAAGTCGGACGTGCCGCCGCCGATGTCGATGACCAGCACCAGCTCTTCGCGGTCGATCTGCGATTCATAGTCGAATGCGGCGGCCAGCGGTTCGAACTGGAACTCGATGTCGGTGAATCCCACGCTGCGCGCGATCTCGCCCAAGGTGTCCTGGGCGGTCTGGTCGGCGGCGGTATTGTCGTCCACGAAGAATACCGGCCGCCCCAGCACGGCGCGCGTGAAATCGCGGCCCGCGGCGGTTTCGGCGCGCCGCTTCAATTCCGCGATGAAGCGGGTCAAGAGGACGCGAAACGGGATGGAACGCCCCTGCACTTCCGTCGACCCGTCGATCAGCGAACTGCCCAAAAGGCTTTTCATCGAGCGCATCAAGCGCCCGTCGTACCCGGCCAGGTAGTCGGAAATGGCGGCGCGGCCATAGCTGACCTCGGCGTCTTCGTCATGGAAAAAGATGGCCGACGGCAAGGTGGTCTTGCCGTCTTCCAGGGCGAGGAGCGCGCGTTGGTCGGGGCGGCTCCAGCCTACGGTGGAGTTGGACGTACCGAAGTCGACGCCGCATGCGGAGGAAATCATGGAGAATTCTGGGGCTTATAGCAAAACGGCGGACAAGTGTACTCGCTTCGCCGCCAGCGGGCAGACGCCGCCTTCTTCGGCCTTACCGCCTGCCCCTGACGCCATGCCCCGCCGGACTCAAGCCGGCGCCGCGCGCCGCAAGGCCGTCGCCGTAAACAGCAACGTGACGGCGGCCACCGCCACGCCGCTGGCAAAGCCGCCGCCATAGCCGACCTGGGCGGCCAAACCCGTCATCATCGACGAAGTCAGGATTTCGCCCAGGTCGCGCGCGCTCTGCACCGCCGTCATGTCCGTGCCCGATTGTTGCCCCTGCCGGGCAAAGCGCATCGCCAGCGTCATCAACGCAACCGACGCCGCGCCTGCCCCGAAGGACCCCAGGCCTTGCGCCGCGAAGGCCATGCCTGGCCGGACCGGCGTCCAGCCTTGGGCCTGCGCCATCCAGGCCAGCGCGGCAGCGCCGGATGCGGCCAGCCCCAGCGCCAGCACCTTGCGCGCGCCCAGCTTCCCGATCAGCCAGGCGCCCCCGCCGCATCCCAGCAACACGGTGACCATGCCGCCGGCCATGCCGATGCGCCCGACGGCGTCAAGCGCCCAGCCGGCGTCCACCAGATACAGCTTGGACAGGCCGTAGCCCGCCACCGCCGTCATCGCCGACAGGAAGGCCGCCACGGCCAGCGCCCACGCCCCCCGGCGGCGCACAAAACCCGCGAGCGAGGCGCGCTGGCGCGGCGCGGCGGATTCCCGGCCGTCGAGCGGGGTCTCGCGCCAGGTCGCGGCCATCAACAGGCTGAACGCCACGACCGCCGTCAATACGGCCAGCGCCCCCCCTTGCCCGATGTAGCCCGCCATGATCAACGCGCCCGGGCCGCCAAAGAAGAAGCCCACCATCGTGCCGCCCACCTGCACGGCGTTGGCGCGCGCCAGCGCCTGGCCTTCAAAGCGTTCGGCCGTCAACCCGTCGGTGGCGATGTCCTGCGTGGCGCTGGCCAACGACGCCACGGCCATCAGTCCCACGACCCAGGTGGCGCTGGCGGACGAAATGCCCAGCAGCGCCACGCCCGCCATGCAGGCCAGCACGATGGACTGCATCGGCACGATCCAGCTGCGGCGGCGGCCCGCGGACGGCCGCCAGCGGTTGTCGACCTGCGGCGCCCACAGGAACTTCAGCACCCACGGCAAACCGACCAGCGGCAGCCAGGCCAGCGTGCCCAGGCCAGCCCCATCGCGGCGAAGCAACGTGGGTAATGCCTCCATCGCCACGCCCAGCGGGATGCCTTGGGAAAAATACAGGGCGGCGATCATGATGAACAGGCGCCCGTTTGCCAATCGATTCACGGTCAGGTTTCCTATTGGGGGGATGCCGCCACGCGGCGGTGTTCGCTGCCGTGCCCCGGCGTCACGAACAGGATCTTTCCAGGACAGGCCACGTGCAGCCGATGCCACACGCCGCGCGGCACCACGGTGCCCTGACGGTTGTCCAGTAGCACGTCGGTTTGCCCGCCGTCGTCTTCGATCAGGGTCAGCACCACGCGCCCTTCCAGCACGCACAGCATTTCGTCGCCCGCGGGATGGCGTTCCCAGACATCCCCATGCACGTCGGCATCGCTTGCCACGGCCTTGATGCCGACCAGCCAGCCGTCTTGCGGCGACAGGCGTCGAACCTTGCCCACCTGGCGCATGCCGCCGCCTTGGCCCAGCGCCATGAAGTGGTCCAGCCAGTCAAAGACGGCCCCCGGCAAAAGGGCTTCTTCGGTATTCATTGTGAAAACTCCCGGTAAGTGAAGCGGGCTGGCGCGGCTTGCACGCCAGCCCGAAGCTGGCGGTCAGTACTGCGCGCGCAGCGTCAGCATCGCGTTGCGCGGTTCGCCGTAGCGGTTGTTCCAGGACGTGCCCGACAGGCTTTGGTAGTAGCCGCGGTCGAAGACGTTGTTCAGGTTCAACGCCACCGTCACGTGCTTGTCCACGCGGTACGCCGCGCGCAAATCCACCAGCGTGACGCCGCCCTGACGCAAGGTCACGGGACCCGAGACCGTCGAATACCCCGACTGCATCTGCACGCCGCCGCCCACGCTCAGGCGCCGGTCCAGCACGGGCAGTGCATAGTTCGTCCAGACGCGGAAGATGTGCTTGGGCGTGAAGCTCGCGAACGGCTGCCCGTTCGAGATGGGGTCTTTCACGTATTTGCTGGTGTTGAAGGTGTAGCCGCCGGCCACCGACCAGTGGGGCGTGATCTGCCCGTTGGCCTCGGCTTCGATGCCCCGGCTGCGCACTTCGCCGCCTTGGACGTAGTAGCAGTTGTTGCCCACGCAAGGCCAGTCGGGGTCTTGAATCGCGCGGTCCTTCTGCTGGATCTGGAACACCGCCAGCGACACGTTCAGCGCCCCGTCGGCCAGTTCGCCCTTCACGCCGGCTTCGTAGTTGGTGCCGGTGACGGGATCCAGCGGCTTGCCTTCGCGCGTCAACTGGCTTTGCGGCTGGAATACTTGCGCATAGCTGCCGTAGAGCGACCATTGCGAGTTCAGGTCCACGATCAGGCCGCCGTAGGGCGTGAACTCGGGATCGATCTGTTGCCGCGCGCCCGGCGCCGTCTGGTTCCACCAGCTCATACGCCCGCCCAGCACCAGCGTGACCGGATCGGCCAGCGAAAAGCGGCCCATGCCGTAGACGCCCTGCTGCTTCAAGCGCGTTTCGCCCGGCGACGTGTACGGGCCGACACCCGGTTCCGGCACGCCGTGCGGGTCCCAGTCGAACACGTTCACCGGCACGTTCAACGCCGGCGTGAACATGCCGGTGTATTGCTCGGACGTGGTGCGTTGCGCATTGCCGCCCAACAGCAGTTCATGGCGGCGGCCGAACAATTGGATCGGCCCGCTGACATAGGCGTCCACGCTGGCCTGCGTGTTGTCGAACTTGTAGGCGCCGCCCATCAGGCGGGAACCCAGCCCGGTCTGGCGGTCGATGGCGCCGTACGCGCCGGCATACTTCAGGTTGCTGTCGGCGGTCAGGTAATTGGCGCTGACCTTGGCGGTCCATCCCTGGCCAAAACGGTGTTCCAGGTCGGCGAACACCCGGGTCGTGTCCCAGTTGAAACGATCCCACGCGGCATCCAGATACGTGGACCGAGACAAGCCGATATCGCCGCCATCCTTGTAGCGCGGCACGCCCGCCATGTTGGTCGTGGAGCGGATGCGCTGAGTCTGCACACCGGCCGACAGCACGGTCTGCGGCCCCAGGTCCACCTCGCCGATGGCATAGAGCAACGCTGACTGCTGGTCGGCTACGTCGTAGAAATAACCACGGTCCTCGACCGCGCTGACGATGCGCCCGCGCACGCTGCCGCTGTCGTTCAGGGGGCCGCCCAGATCGGCTTCGGCCCGGTAGCGGTCCCAGCTTCCAGCGCTGACCGAGCCATTGAACGAGAACTCGCGCTGCGGCCGCTTGCGCACCAGATTCACGGTAGCGGCCGGATTGCCGGCGCCATGCATCAGTCCATTGGCGCCGCGCAGGATCTCGACGCGTTCGTACACCGCCATGTCTTGCGGCGACGCGGCCATATTGCCCATCAGCACCGGCACGCCGTCCTGTTCAAACGAATCCACCTTGAAGCCGCGGGCGTAGTACGCCGTGGTCAGCAACTGATAAGGCTGCACCGTGATGCCGGTGGCATGCTGCATGACGTCGTCCAGGCTTTGCAGGTTCTGCTCGCGCATCTGCTCCTGCCCGATCACCGTGACGGACTGCGGGATTTCGCGCACGGTCAGTGGCAGCTTGGCCACCGTGGGCGCTTCCTGCGGCACGCCTTCCCCGCTGACCGTCACCGCCGGCAGCGACGGCGCATCCTCCGCCATCGCCGGCCCTGCGGCCACCGCCAGCCAGAGCGGCCACTGCCCAACGCGCGCCATGCCTTGCCGCGGTCTGGCCGCCCGTGTTTTCACCTGTTTACGCACCGCCGTTCCTCTTTATTCACTATTGAGAATTATTCTCAAATAATTCTAGAGAGGAGCCGGCTTGCCCGCTGGCGATTGCGGAAGTTTTACTGGCGATTGCGGAAGTATCCCGGCGCAGCGGCAGCCAGGCCGGCGATCAATTGCGCGCAGCAAGGCTGCTGGGCAGCAGCCCGTAGCGGCGCTGGAAGGCCTTGGTGAAGTGCGAATCGGTGTAGCCGCATGCATAGGCCGCCTCGGATACGGTCAACGCGCCGGCGGCCAGCAAGGCGTGCGCTTGCTCCATGCGGCGCTCGCGCACGAAGGCGTAGACGCTCTGGCCGAACAGCTTGCGGAACCCTGTCGTCAGCTTGTTCACATTGACGCCCACCCGCCGGGCCAATTCGGGCAGCGAGGGCGGATCCTGCAGATCCGCCAGCAGCAGATCGCGGGCGTGATGCAGCCGTTCGGCGTCGCCGCGCGCC
>NZ_DBHKZA010000078.1:0-10157 GCF_057314935.1 Achromobacter sp. | reverse complement strand
CCGCGCAACTGGTCCAGGCTGGTGCGCAGGGACACGAACCGCAGCGCCCTGCCGGCGCCGAACTCGTGTTCCATGCCCATCGCGTCCTGGCAGAGGCTCATGTGCAACGACGGTCCGCTCACCTGGGTGGCCGGCGCCCCGCGCACGCTGTAGCGCAGGTCGCCGTCCAGCACCAGCACGAGTTTCAGCCCGGGGTCCAGGTGTTCATGCACCCGCTCGGCCTGGCCGAAGCACAGTGTGCCGCCCGCCAACGACATCGCAGGCGTGGCGGCGGATACGGTCCAGTCAAGGTCGGGGCGGGTCGCGGGCACGGTCAAGGAGGCGGCCGCCGATTGTGGGCGGGAAGAGTTGATGAGATTGAATATTATTACCGTTTGACCAGAACGGAAAGCCGGCCCTGCCGCCGGCCCGGCGCTGCCCTTACTGCTGGCGGCGCTGCTCCAGCTCTTTCAGGCATTGCGCCACGCCGGCCTGCATCTGCGCATTCGACACCGCGGCACGGTCCGAGACCTCGCGGCAACGCACGTACTGAGCCTGGCTTTCCGCCGTATCCCGGATGACTGCGGGCGCCGCGCCCGGCGCCGGCGTGACCGTCATGCGCAGGGTGGACGGCGGCGACTGGCTGCCGTCCTTGGAGGGCAAACTGGGATATTGGTATTCCTGCGTGGCGGGCGGGGCGTTCTGCGCCTGCGCAGCGCCGGCCGCGCACAAGGCGGCAAACAGGAAGGCGGAAAGGGTGTGTTTCTTCATGGCGACCTCTGTTCGTATAAGCAATCGCCCTGGGGCGCAAGCGTGGTGGCCCGCCCCGGGCGAGCCGCCTTATCGTAGCGCCCTGCGCCGGCGGGTAACGTGCCAAGACGCTACAACGGCAGCCGGAGTTGTTTCCCGCCGTTTCGGCCGCTAGGGCTTGGCTGCGGCGGGCCGGGACTTGCGCAACGGCGCCAGCAAGGACGACAGGCCGTTGTGGTCCAGCTCGTGCATCAAGGCCAGCAGGCGGCCCAGTTCGCCGGGCGGAAACCCCTTGCGCGCGAACCAGGCCAGATACGGGCCGGGCAGGTCGGCGATGAGCCGCCCCTTGTACTTGCCGAAAGGCATGTCCCGGGTGACGAGCAAGGTAAGGAGTTCAGGATCCATCGGACTTGGGGCGCCGCTTCAGCGGGGCGCCCTGCACATCGATCACGATCAAAGCGGTTGTCATGGCCATCCACATTCAGAGAGTGCGGGGAAGTCTACCCCACCCCGCCCATCAGAATTCCAGCCGGCCGCGCAACTCACCGAACGGCACCATCACATGCTCGCGATACGCCGGCCGCGCCTGAAGCCGGTCGTACCAGGCACGCACGCGCGGCAACGGGGGATGCGGAATATCCAGTTCGTAGTAACGGTAGAGCGACGTTGCAGCGGGCACGTCCGCCAGGCCCAATGCCGCGCCGCTCAGATAGGGCTGGTCCGCCAACGCCTCGTCCAGCTTGCGCAAGCACGCATGCGTGGCCTCGAGGCTGCGCGCGATCGCGGCCGTATCGCGCGCAGCCTCGGGCGTGCGGTAATAACCCCAGAACACGCCCACGAGGAAAGCGGGCTGCAACGCGGTCTGCGCCCAATCCATCCAGCCGTCCGCGCGTGCGCGGGCCGCTGGCTGTACAGGCCAGAACGTGGAATCGCCATGCCGCGCGGCCAGATAGCGCAGGATCGCGTGCGACTCCCAGACGGTCACGTCATCATCACGCAGCACCGGCACCTTGCCGTGCGGATTCATGCCCAGGAACGCCGGCGTGTCCAACAGGCCGAACTGGCCGCCCGCCGGCACGTGTTCATAATTCAGCCCCAGCTCGCCCGCCAGCCACAACACTTTCTGCACATTGAAGGAACTGCGCCGGCCACAGATCGTCGTCTTGCCGCAAGCCGCACTCATTGCGCGGACACAATGCGGGGTTCGCAATGCACCGGAAAATTCACGGAATTCGCGATGAAGCAGAAGTGGTGCGCGCGGTCGTGCAATTCGGCGGCCAGCGCCGCGTCGTCGCCCGCGCGGATGGTGACCTCGGGACGCAAGGTGACGCGGGTGAACGCGCCGCCACGCGCCGGGTCCTCGGCCATGACGCCGTGCGCCTCGTCCCGGTAGGCTTCAACCGTAATGCCTTCAACCGCGCAAAAATGCAGATACCAGAGCTTGTGGCAGGCGGACAGCGAGGCCACCAGCATGTCTTCCGGGTTCCAGCGCGCCGGGTCGCCGCGAAACGCCGGGTCTGACGAACCGGGCACATCGGGTTTGCCTTCGGCCTGGATCACGTGGTCGCGCGAGTAGGCCGCGTAGCTGGAGGTGCCGGTGCCGGTATTGCCGGTCCAGTTCACCGTGACGGTGTAGTGGTGTTCGCCTTTCGCTTTCGTCATGATGGCTCGGGGTTCAGCGCCGTTGCGGCGGGAAAGACGTCAAGCGTAGCGCAGATTTCCGCCACGCTTTACATCCCGTTTCAGCATGCCCCCGTTACTGTCCGTATCGTGGACCCGTATTCCAACAGGAGCTCGCCATGATGAAAACCACCCTGACCTGCACCCTGAGCCTTGCCCTGCTTGCCGGTTGCGCCCCGCTCAAGTCCCATGACGCCCGCGATACCCCGGCCGACGGCCACACCGCGCGCAACGCGCTGGACTGGCCCGGCAGCTACGATGGCACGCTGCCCTGCGCCGACTGCCCCGGCATCAAGACCCGGCTGACCTTGTTCAAGGATGACCGCTACGAACGCCAGACCCAATACCTGGACCGCGAACCGCAACCCGAGATCGTCACGGGCACATTCAGCTGGGAATCCGACGGCAGCACCATCCGGCTGGACGCATCCGGCGACAGCCAGCGCTACTTCGTCGGCGAAAACCAGGTGACCATGCTGTATCGCGACGGCACGCGCCCGACCGGCCCGCTGGCGCCGCATTACGTGCTGCGGCGCGCGCAATAAGGCATCGCGCAAGCCCCGGGCTTGCGGCTATTCTTCCGGAATCGCCTGCGCCCGGCGGCGCGGCGCCCAACCCCAAGGAAGCCATGAAGACCGACCACGAGCTGCTCTCCGCCTTCGCCCCCACCGGGTCGCTGCGCGCGTCCATCAACCTGGGCAACCCCATCCTGGCCAACGCCGATCCCGCAACCGGCCAGCCCGGCGGCGTGTCGGTGGACCTGGCCACGGAACTGGCGCGGCGCCTGGACGTGAAGCTGGAGCTGGTGGTGTTCAAGTCCGCCGGAGAATCCGTGAACGCCGTGGCCGCCGAACAGGCGGACGTGGGCTTTTTCGCCATTGACCCGCTGCGCGGGGAACAGATCGCTTTCACCGCGCCCTATGTCGTGATCGAAGGCGCCTATCTGGTGCGCCAGGACTCCCCCATCACCGCGATGGACCAGGTCGACAGCAAGGGCCTGCGCGTGGTGGTCGGCAAGGGCAGCGCCTACGACCTGTACCTGACGCGCGAACTGAAACAGGCCGAGATTTTCCGCGCACCGACGTCTCCCGCCGTCGTGGACACGTTCCTGAAAGAGAACATGGAAGTGGCGGCAGGCGTCAAGCAGCAGCTGGAAGGCGACGCACAGCGCCTGGGCGGGCTGCGCCTGCTGGACGGCCACTTCATGCTGATCCGCCAGGCGATGGGCGTGCCCAAGAGCCGCGGCGACAAGGCCAGCGCCTACCTGGCCGCCTTCGTCGAAGCCATGAAGAAGTCCGGCTTCGTCGCAGACGCATTGGCGCGGCACAAGATCCAGGGCGCCGCGGTCGCGCCGCTGGAGGCTTGAACAGCTGCCCTCATCCTACGACCTTCAACGAAAAAGGGCCGGACAATCCGGCCCTTTGCTTGAGGTTCACCCGCCTGCCTAGTGGCTGATCATCCAGGGCCTTGCGCCCGCGAATGATTTTGCACCGTCAGACGTGGTGCGCGTCTTGCCGGAAGCACGCCCGCCGGAACAACATCCGCAGTTCATGCCATGGCCCGAACGCGAACTGCGCGGCTCGTTCGCACTGCGTTCATTGACAGCGCGCGCCCGGTTCACGGCGGACGACAGCGCCGAAATCGCCGGCGCCCCGCCGATGATGCGACCGGACATCGCGCCGCATTGCGGGCAACCCGCCGGATCGCGCCATTGCGCCAACGGCCGCAAGGCCGTAAATTCACCGCAATCCGCGCAGGCGTAGTCATACATGGGCATCGTTGGCTCTCCTAGCGGTCGCGCGACAGCGGCATGTCCACCCCGCCCTTGATGTGCTTGATGGGCCCGGACGCCGAGGGCTGGATATCGAAGTCGAAGATCTCGGTCGGCAGCCACAGCGTCGCGCACGAGTTGGGGATATCGACCACCCCACTGATATGCCCCTGCACCGGCGCGCAACCCAGCAGCGAATAGGCCTGGGCGCCCGAATAGCCGAACTTCTTCAGGTATTCGATGGCGTTCAGGCACGCCTGACGGTACGCCACATTGACGTCCAGATAATGCTGCTTGCCGGTCTCGTCCACCGAAATGCCTTCGAAGATCAGGTAGTCCTTGTAGGCGGGCGTGATCGGGCTGGGCTTGAAGATGGGATTCTTGATGGCGTACTTCTCCATGCCGCCCTTGATCAGCGTCACGCGCATGTGCACCCAGCCCGCCATTTCAATGGCCCCGCAGAAGGTGATCTCGCCATCGCCTTGCGAGAAGTGCAGGTCGCCCACGGACAAGCCGCCGCCCTTCACGTAGACCGGGAAGAAGACGCGCGCGCCGCGCGACAAGTCCTTGATGTCGCAGTTGCCGCCGTGTTCGCGCGGCGGCACCGTGCGCGCGCCTTCGCCTGCGGCCTTATCGCGTTCGGCGCCCTGCAACGCGCCCATGTGCGCCGTCTTGGGCGCCGGCGGATTCGCCAGCGGCGGCACGCGGTTCGGGTTGGTGTCGATCAGCGCCTGCTCGCGCCGGTTCCAGGTGTCCAGCAATTTCTTGTCGGGCAGGCAGCCGATCAGGCCGGGATGGATCAGGCCGGCGAAATTCACGCCCGGGATGTGGCGCGACGACGTGAACATGCCGTGGAAATCCCAGATGGATTTCTGCGCATGCGGAAAATGTTCGGTCAGGAAGCCGCCGCCGTTGTTGCGGCTGAAAAAGCCGTTGAAGCCCCACAGGCTGTCGGGCTTGGCGCCGATATCCAGCAGATCCACGACGAGCAGGTCGCCGGGTTCGGCGCCTTCTACGCCCACCGGACCCGACAGGAAATGCACCGTGGACAAGTCCACGTCGCGCACGTCGTCGGCGCTGTCGTCGTTCTTGATCGCGCCGCCGGTCCAGTCATAGGTTTCCAGCACGAAATCGTCGCCGGGCTTGACCCACACCGCCATCGGGATGTCGGGATGCCACCGGTTATGGATCTGCTTGTTCTCGTACGGGGACTGTTCAAGATCGACTTTGATGAGCGTGTTCGCCATTCTCTTTCATCTCCAACTTGACGTGTTGATAAAACAGAACTTCAGCCGGATGCGCGTCCAATTTCCTTGCCGGATTGGATCTTCGGGATCGTTGACCTGTTAGCGATGGTAGACGTGTTCAGGCGATTTGCCATACTGGTTTTCCATGCAGTGGCGGCGCCCGCGCCGCAACATGGGGACGCGTTTTCGCAGCAGTTATGATGCGGAGCATCTTCAGCGCAATACCAAGGTCTTACCGTATGGCAGCATCGCACCGCCGGCCGCTGGCCGCCCTCCTGATCATTACCGCCTTCGCGGGCGCGTCCGCGCAAGCCGCAGACGACTGCGTGGCCCGGATCGACGCCGGGCTGGCCAGCGTCAAACGCGCGCAAGACATCCAGCGCACGCGCGAAGCGTCCAACGATCTGCAACTGAATCGCGACCTGTGCCAGGGCCGCCTGGACTTGCTGGATGCGCGTTTTGCGCTCAGCGACGACTTCGAGGCCTGCCGCCGCCAGGGCGTGGCCTTTTCGGATCAGGTGGTCAAGACGCTGACCCGGGCGTCCGACGACCTGACCGACCTGAAGGCCGCCTGGATCCGCACTTGCGGCCCGCAGATGAAAGACTGATCAGGCCGCGACGGCCAGCTCTGCACTTTTCGGGAAGAAGATGGCGCGGCTGGGGTCAAAGCCATACAGGCCTTCGAAATCCGCGGCGTCCGCGGCCAGCGCCAGCACCGATTCCAGGATGAAATCCGCCTTGGCATCGGACAGCAGCGCGCTGAAATTCAGACGGATGAACCCGGGCTTTTCGATTTCGCGGCCATCAAGAATGGCCTGGCGCATCTGTTGCGACTGGGCTTCGTCGATGTCCAGCAGGCGATGCACATAGGGCCCGGCGCAGGCGCAGCCGCCGCGGGCCTGGATGCCGAAGCGGTCGCTCAGCATGCGGGTCACCAGTTGCTGATGCACGAAGCCGCCCTTGCCGTTACGCACGCGGAAGGAAAAGATCGGCAGACGGCTTGCCGTCAGCGACCCCAGCAATTCCAGGTGTTCAACACCGTGCCAGGCGGCAAGCGCCCGCTGCACGAAGCGGGCGTTGCGTTGCCGCATGAAATCGGCGCCCAACGCTTCCTTTACCAGCAGGACCAGCGCGGCGCGGATGTCGCCGACCACGTTGGGGGTGCCCGCTTCTTCGCGGGATTCCAGGCTGCCGCTGTAATCGTGGCCGGCAGGCGACACGAATTTGACGGTGCCGCCGCCCGGCCACGTGGGCGCGGTCTCGACCACGGCGTCGTGCCGCAGGATCAGCACGCCGGAAGCGCCCGGGCCGCCGATGAATTTATGGGGTGAGAACACGATGGCGTCGATCTGCGCATCGGCCGCCGGCGACATCTGGATGGACAGGTACGGCGCGCCGCCCGCGTAGTCCCACAGCATTTTTGCGCCCGTCCGCTTGACCAGCCGCGTGATGGCAGGGACGTCCGCGACAATGCCGGTCACGTTTGAGGCGGCCGACAAGGCGCAGACGACGAGGGTGCCGTCGGGCGCTTCCAAGGCGGCAGCCAATGCGGCCATATCCGGTCCGCCTTCGGGGCTTTCGGGCAATTCGATGATGTCGGCGCCGCATTCGCGCCAGGGCAGGATGTTGGAGTGGTGTTCGTACGGGCCGATGATCACGCGGACTTTACGGCCCGCTGCGATGGCCGCGTGCACGCCGAACAGGTGCACCAGCCGGTTGATGCCGGCCGTGGCGCCAGAGCCGGCAAAAATCACCGCATGCGCCTCGCTCGCGCCACAACAACGGCCAACGACGGCACGCGCTTCGCGGCGCAGTCGCGTAATGAATCCGCCGCAATAAGACGCTTCGGTGTGCGAGTTGGCGTAATACGGCAGCACTTGTTCAAGGACGAAGCGTTCGACCTGCATCAGCGCGCGGCCCGACGCGACATAGTCGGCGTAGACCAGCGGTTTGACCCCGAACGGGCCTTCAATCACGGCGTCCTTGCCGATGAGCCCTTCAGCGAGCGCCGCCGCGACGTCGCCGGCTTTCAGGCTGTCTTGGAATTGCTGCAGGAGGCTGGGCTTGGCGGGGCTGGTCGCGACGGGCGTATTCATGAGGGTGCGGGTTCCGGTAAGTACCGAAATATCATACGATGGAACAGCATGAGGAAACATCACCGATATTTTGCGTAAAACTCGTCAAAACAGATCAAATGATCGAACAAATGGAAAAAATAGATAAGCTTGATCTTAGTATTATCAGCTGCCTGCAAAAGGACGGCGCGCTGTCCCAGCGCGAGCTGGCGGATCGGGTGGGTTTATCGCAGAACGCCTGCTGGCGCCGGCTGCAACGCTTGAATGCCTGCGGCATCATCCGCGGCACGCGGGCAGAGGTCAGCCTGGTGGCGCTGGGCCTGGACTTGACGGTGTTCGTGATGATCCGCACCAGCCACCATGCCAAGGCCTGGGCCGATGGCTTTCGCCAACACGTCGAACGCCTGCCGGAGGTCACTGAGTTCTATCGCATCGGTGGAGACTGGGATTACCTGATCAAGGTGGTCTGCCGCGGCATGGCGGGTTACGACCGGTTCTACCAGAAGCTGATCACGGATTTCGAGTTGTCGACGGTGACCGGGTTTTTCGCCATGGAAGCGATCATCGAGAACCGGCCGCCTGACCTCAGAATGCTGGAGGGCTGATGCCCTTCCCTCAACCGTGGCCTGCCTGCGTCGGATCGCAAGCCAGGCCATAATGGGAACTTTCCCGAGCCCTCCGGCTCGAACTCTCCATTCGTCCCCATCGCGGAGCCCCGACCGGCCATGATTCTTTAAGCCCTCCTCCTGATCCTCCTTGTCGCACCACGCGGACAAGGCGTCTCACCGACCCGGAGAGCTTTCCATGGCCCAGTCCTCGTTCGCGCCAGCCAAGGCGCAGTCTCAGCCGTCCGCGGCTGCCTCTTTCATCAACCTGCACCACCTCAGCTACGCGCTGCCCGATGGCCGCGTCCTGCTGGACGCCGTCAGCCATGACTTTGCCGTGGCACGCCACGGGTTGATCGGGCGCAACGGCACAGGCAAGTCCGTGCTGTTGCGCATATTGCAAGGCAGCCTGTCCGCGCAGACTGGCCGTGTCGAATGCCACGGGCGTATTGCCTACGTGGCGCAGAGCCATACCCATGAGCCCGGCGCCACGTTGGCCGAGGTGGCTGGCATAGGCGACATTCTGCTCGCCTTGTCCAACATCGCAGCCGGAAGCACCAACCCAGCGGATTTCGATTTGGCCGATGGCCATTGGCGGATTGAAGACGACTGGGGCCGAATGCTTGCCGACGCGGGCCTGCCGGGCTGGGCGCCAGACCATCCCGCCCATGCCGCAAGCGGTGGCGAACTGACCCGCGTCGCACTTGCAGGCGCCCTGCTGCAAGGTGCAGACGGTCTGCTGTTAGACGAACCCAGCAACCATCTGGATGCGCGGGCGCGCGGCTGGCTCATGGAAAAAATCAGCACGTGGCGCGGCGGCCTGATTGTCGTCAGCCACGACCGCACCTTGCTGAACGCCATGCAACACATCGTCGAATTGGACCGCGGCACGCTCACCGGCCATGCTGGCAATTACAGCGCCTACCGCACCCAGCGCAACCTGCAATCCGCCGCCGCCGACGCCTCACTTGCGCATGCCCGCAACGAACGCGCAGCCGGCCTGCGCGCGTTGCGGCAACAACACGACGCCCAACTGCAACGCAGCGCGCGTAACGCCCGCCAGGCGCGCGCCTCCAACCAGGCGCCCATCCTGCTGGGCATGAAGAAGGCGAACGCCGAAGGCCATGCCGGCCGCGAACGCCTGCGCCGACAGCAAACGGCGGCGACACTTGACGATGCCGTCAAGCAAGCCGCAGCGCGCGTGCTCGCGGCACCGGGTGTGGCACTGGCCCTGCCAGAAACCGTCGTCCCAGGCGGGCGACGCGTCCTGCACATGGAAAACGCCGTGCCTCCCTACCCTGCAAACGCGCAGGCGTTGACGCTTAGCCTGAGCGGCCCTTTTCGCCTGGCTGTCCACGGACCGAATGGGTGCGGAAAAAGCACCCTGTTGTCGATGCTGGCTGGCGAGATCAACGCCAAACAAGGAACGTGTGACGTACGTGTATCCACGGCAATGCTGGATCAGCGTGCAACGGGTTTACCGTTGGGTCAGTCCTTATTGAAGACGCTGGAAACACTAGGCGCATCCCTGCCCGAAGGCGAGCTACGCAGCCGCCTGGCGTTGCTGGGGTTGGGCCCTGCGCTGGTCGATGCTCCTGCGGAAACCTTGAGCGGCGGTGAACGCGTCAAAGCCACCCTGGCTTGTGCATTGTGGCGCAAACAGCCCGCACAATTACTGCTGCTTGATGAACCCACGAACCACCTGGATATCACGTCAGCGCAGGCGCTGGAGCAAGCGCTAAAGCAGTATCCCGGTGCGATGGTAGCGGTGTCGCACGATACGGCGTTCTTGGAAGCGATTGCGCCAACCCACCGCTTGTTTTGGAGTGATTGTGCTGGATGGGATTTGCAGACATGCGCCATGTAGTTGCGGCGGTCCGTCCCTTGCTCAAACGCGTCAGGAATCCCCCCCCATCGGAAGCGGAGTCTTGTCTATTTTGACGTTCGTGCACTTGTCGAATTCTTGACTGCGACGGGCTTGGTGCGAACGTCCCCGTCCACCACGACAAGTTCACGCACGACCGTATTCGGATGCCGATAAAGCGGCTCG
>NZ_DBHKZA010000077.1:16771-27919 GCF_057314935.1 Achromobacter sp. | reverse complement strand
TGCTGTTCAGCGGCTACATCGCCTGGTGGGCGATCCGCAATCCCGGCCAGGTGCCGGCAGCGGACCCGGGCATGTCGTTCATGCGCAAGCTGTCGCAGTCACGCCATCTGATTCCGGTGATGCTGTTGATCGGCGCGGTGCTCGGCTCTATCTACTCCGGTATCGCCACGGCCACGGAAGCCGCTGCGGTTGGCGTAGTGGGGGCATTGATCCTGTCCGCGCTGCAAGGCTCGCTGACGCGCGCGACCTTCACGCAATCGCTGCTGGGCGCGACGCGCCTGTACTGCATGATCGCGCTGATCCTGGCGGGCGCGCAGTTCCTGACGCTGGCAATGGGCTACATCGGCCTGCCGCGCGCGCTGGCGGAGTGGATCGGCGGACTGGGCCTGTCGCAGTTCTGGCTGATCATGGCGCTGATGGTGTTCTTCATCATCCTGGGCTGCTTCCTGGACGGCATTTCGATCGTGGTGCTGACCATGGGCGTGCTGCTGCCGACGGTGCAAGCCGCCGGCATCGACCTGATCTGGTTCGGCATCTTCATCGTATTCGTGGTGGAAATGGCACAGATCACGCCGCCCGTGGGCTTCAACCTGTTCGTGTTGTCGGGCATGAGCGGACGCGAGCTGCCCTACATCGCGCGCGCATCGCTGCCGATGTTCTTCCTGATGATCCTGGCGGTGCTGCTGCTCTATGCCGTGCCCGGCATCGCGACGTGGCTGCCGCTGCACATGACGCTGTAGCCCCTCCCCGGCCTCCTGAAACCCCGTTCTGTGAACGGGGTTTTTTTTGGGACAATCCGGCGATTATTCCAATAACCGCTTGTTTTCGAAATCTGTAAACCAGGGAAAACGCCGAAAACAAATTGGCCCTACACAACCGGTAACTTTTTTAGAATCCCCAGGCGCTTACACGTTGCACCAATGTGGCGCAGTCATACCTTTCGGGCCAATGCTCCGGACCCGCGCTTACCCAAAGCGTCGGTGCAGCGGCCCGGCGTCAGACGATCCGCCCGGCGCAACAGACCAGGCCACAAGCCCGGTGCAATCTAAAAACAGCTACACAGGAGGAGTCCTCAGTGAAACGCATCACCCTATCCCTCGCCCTCGCCGGCCTCGGCCTGGCCGCCGGCACGGCGTCGGCTGAAACCAGCGTCACCCTGTACGGTATCGCTGACGTCAGCATCCGCTACCTGAATACCAGCGCCGGCAGCGTCGGCCAGGACGGCAGCCGCGTCTCGATGGAAAACGGCGCCATCTCCAACAGCCGCTGGGGCCTGCGCGGCTCGGAAGACCTGGGCAACGGCAACCGTGCCTTCTTCCGCCTGGAAAACGGCTTCAACATGCAGAACGGCAACTCGGCCGCGTCCGGCAAGACCTTTGGCCGCCTGGCCTACGTCGGCCTTGATGGCGGCAGCATCGGCCAGTTGACCCTGGGTCTGCAGAACACGCCGATGCACGACCTGCTGGCTGACTACTTCGACCCGCTGACCATCGGCAACTACGACCAGAACGCCTGGATGCCTGCCGCCATGGGCCGCGTGCGCACCAACAACATGACCAAGTACGCCAACACCATTGGCGACCTGTCCCTGGCGTTGTCGTGGGCCAACGGCGAAAGCTGGGAAGACCACAAGGCCGGCCAGCAATACGGCGCCAGCCTGCGCTACATGGTCGGCAAGCTGGGCCTGGGCGCTGCCTACCAGCAGACCTATGACGGCGCCAATTCCGACCTGCGCCAGCGCGTCTGGAACTTGAACGCGTCCTACCAGTTCGACAGCGCCAAGATCTTCGCCGGCTACTACAACGGCCGCGACGAAACGGGCTGGGTCAACGCGGTCATGGGCGGCACCACCACCGCCTCGGGCCTGGACCGCAAGGACAACGGCTACTTCGCTGGCGTGACCTGGCAAGCCACCCCGCGCTGGGCCATCACCGGCGCCGGCTACTACGACCAGAGCAAGAACGTGGTCACGGACGGCGACAAGGGCAAGCGCTACGCGCTGGTCGCGGTGGCCGAATACTCGCTGTCCAAGCGCTCGCAAGTCTACGGCACCGTGGACTGGAACAAGGTCAGCGATGCCGCCAGCGGCGAAATCGCCGGCAAGAGCAACCAGGTCGGCGCTGCGGTGGGCTTCCGCCACATCTTCTAAGACCTGTCCGCCTCAAGGCCTGCCCCCGGGCCGCATGGAAAAGCCCATCGCTTGCGATGGGCTTTTCTTTTGCTCGCCCCTCCTACATCCCCAGGTAGGCCTTGCGGACCTCGTCGGAGGCCGCCAGTTCCGCGGCATTGCCAGACAGCGCCACGCGCCCGCTTTGCATCACATAGGCGCGCGCGGCGACCTCCAGCGCCTGCGCCATGTTCTGCTCGACCAGCAGCACCGACAAGCCGTCGTCGCGGTTCAAGGCGACAAGCGCGTCGAATACCTGTTCGACCAGCAACGGCGACAACCCCAGGCTCGGCTCATCGATCAGCAGCAGGCGCGGGCCGCTCATCAGCGCGCGTCCGATGGCCAGCATCTGGCGTTCTCCGCCGGACATGGTGCCCGCCAGTTGCTCGCGGCGCTCCCTCAGGCGAGGAAACAGGGTGTAGACCCGTTCCAGGCGTTCCCGGTAGATGCGCTCGTCGCGCACCGTATAGGCCCCCAGGCGCAGATTCTGCTCCACCGGCTGGCGCGCGAACACGCGGGCGCCTTCGGGGATCATCGCGATACCCTGCGTCACCAGCTTGTCGGGCGGCGTGCCCGTGATCTCGCGGCCTTCGAAGACGACGCGCCCTTCCTTGGGCTTGACCGATCCGATGGTGGCCAGCAAGGTGCTGGACTTGCCCGCGCCGTTGGCGCCCAGCAAGGCCGCGATCTCGCCCTTGCGGACTTCCAGCGACACGCCCCGCACCGCCTGCACGCCGCCATAGGCCACGCTCAGGTTCTCGACTTGCAGCATCACGTCAGGCACGGTGCTTCCTCCCCAGATAGGCTTCGATCACGGCCGGGTTCCGGACGATTTCCTGCGGCGCGCCCTCGGCGATCATCTGCCCGAAATTCAGCACCAGCACCCGCTGCGCCAGGCGCATGACCACTTCCAGCACGTGCTCGACGATGATCAGCGTGACCCCGGCGGCATGGATGCCGCGCAGGATCTCGGCCAGGGCGATGGCTTCCGCCGGGTTCAGGCCCCCCGCCACTTCGTCCAGCAGCAGCATGCGCGGTTCGGTCGCCAGCGCGCGCGCCAGCTCCACCCGCTTCTGCCCCGCCACGTTCAGGTCCGCCGCCTTCACGTCGGCGCGGTCGGCCAAGCCCACCAGTTCCAGCACCCGCGCGGATTCACGGCGCGCATCCGGCAGGCGCGGATGGCGCAGCAGCGCGCCGACCATGGCGTTCTCCAACACGGTCATCTGCCCGAAGCTGCGCGGGATCTGATACGTGCGCACCAGGCCCAGCGCGGCCACCTGCTCCGGGCGCAGGCCGATCATCGACCGGCCGTTGAAGGTGACCGTGCCGGAGGTGGGTTCGTGGTGGCCGACCAGGCCGTTGAACAGCGTGCTCTTGCCAGCGCCGTTGGGGCCGATGATGGCGACGATCTCGCCCGCCTCCACCGACAGCGAAATGTCCTTGTTCGCGACCAGGCCGCCAAAGCGCTTGGTCAGGTTGTTAACGTCCAGCAGAGCCACGGCGCCTCCTCAATGTCACCAGACCACCCGGCAAGAACATCGTGACAAGCAGGATGGCCAGACCGAAGATCAGCAGGTCCAGGCCCAGGCCCGAACTGCCCCACAGCACCCGCGTGCCTTCCGACAGCGGCAACAGCACCGCCGCCCCCAGCCAGGGACCGATCAAGGTGCCCACGCCGCCCAGGATGGTCACCAGCACCACCTGCACCGACATCGTCAGGCTGAACATGGACTCCGGGTCGATGAAGCCCACGTACATGGCGAAAAAGCCGCCCCACACGCCGGTCATTCCAGCCGACAGCACGAAGGCCAGCATCTTGTAGCGGTCGGCAGGCACGCCCAGGCTGCGCGAAGCGGCCTCGTCGCCGTTGATGGCCCGCCAGTAGAAGCCCGCTTTGGAATGCACCAGGAAATACGTGGTGCAGAACGTCAGGAAGGCCAAGCCCACGGCGATCCAGTAGTACGGCACCTTGCTGCGGAACAGCAGCATCCAGGCGGCGTCGCCGATCGGCGCCTCCAGCCCGACCGCGCCCCCCGCCCATTCCCAATTGATCAGCAGCAGCAAGCCGATCTGCAGCAGCGCGATCGTGGCCATCGCGAAGTAATGGCCCGACAGGCGCAGCGTGGGTCCGCCCACCAGCCAGGCCAGCGCCGCGCTGATCACGCCGCCCAGCGGGATGCCAAGCAAGGGCGTCAGCTTCAGGTGGTGCAGCAGCAGCAAGGTGGTGTAGCCGCCCACCCCCACGAAGACGCTGTGCCCGAACGAAATGCGGCCCAGGAAGCCGCCGACCAGGTTCCAGCAGGCGCCCAGCGCCCCGAACATGATCGCCAGCAACAGCACTTGCAGGGTGAAGGAATCCGTCACCACCAGCGGCACCGCGGCCATCACGGCGGTGGCCGCAAGCGCTATGGCGATCGGCCATTTCGGCACGCCCGAAGACGTGGAATCGATTTTCTGTGTCGTCATGTCACCACCGCCCGAACAGGCCGCGCGGCCGGTACCAGAGAACCAGGATGAACAGGATGAAGACGCTGACCGTCTTCAAGGCCGGCGCGACGAAGTAGCCCGTCATGGCCTCGATGATGCCGATCAGGATCCCCGCGATGAAGGCGCCCGGCAGGGAGCCGAAGCCGCCCATGCACACCGCCACGAACGCCAGCAGTCCGAAGACCGTGCCGACGGATGGAAACACATAGAAGAACGTGGTCAGCAAGGCGCCGGCCAGGCCCACGGCCGCGCTGCCCAGCATCCAGACCTGCGCATTGACCCGGTCCGGCGAAATGCCGACCAGGGCCGCCACCTGGCGGTCTTCGGCCACCGCCTGCAGGGCATGCCCCCATCGCGTGCGGTACACCAGCACGAACAGCGCCACCACGACGACCAGCGCGATCAGGCCCGTCACCACTTGCGGACGGCCCAGTGAAATGCCCGCCACCGTCACGCTGCCGGACACCAGCGTGTCGGGCAGGCTGCGGTAGTCGGGGGAAAAGGCGATGAAGGCGAGCTGGCGCAGCACCAGCCCTAGGCCGAAGGTGGCCAGGATGACTGCCATCGGCGGCCCTTTCTGCAAGCGCCGGATGATCAGCGCATAGGTCAGGAAACCGACGAAAGCCAGCACGATGGCCACCAGCGGCGCGGACATCGTGGGGTCGATGTGACCCAGGGTGTAGAGCCAATAGGCGGCATACATGCCCAACATCAGGAATTCGCCGTGCGCGAAATTGATGACGTCGGTGATGCCCCAGATCAGCGCCAGCCCCACCGCCACCGCGGCATAGATCAGGCCGTTGAACAGGCCTGCCGAGAGAGCTTCAAACATGGAGGGCTCCTGTGGCGGACCCCCGCGGCCCGCCACGCAAGACAGTGGTTTACTTCCAGGAGAACGGCAGCGTGGGCAGGGTCTTGTCCGTGCGGTATTTTTCCGGCCATACCGTCTGGTAGGACGAGCCCTTGAGCTCCAGGATCAAGCCCGAACCCTTGGTGTTCTGGCCCTTGGCGTCGAACTGCACGCCGGCCCAGGGCATCGCGACCTGCGCTTCCCCCAGGTCCGTCGCGGCCAGCGCCTTGCGGATGGCCTCCGGGTCCGTCGAGCCGGCGCGGTTGATGGCGTCGGCCAGCACCAGCACGCCCTGCATCGAACGTGCGTTGTTGCCGTTCAGGTCCTTGCCCGTCTTGGCCTTGTACATGTCGTTGATCTTCTTCAGCCCCGCCTTGGCCGCGGCCACGTCGTTGCCCCACACGTCACGCGTCAGTACGCCCTGCACCTGCGGGCCCACTTCCTGCACGAAGCGCGAATCGATAAAGCCGGCATCGTTGGCCAGCAGTACCGGCGGCGCATACTTGCTTTCGCGCATCGTGCGCACGAACAGCATGGCATCGGACGTGTAGCTGGCGAAGATCGCCACGTCGGCTTTCGCGGCCGCCAGTTTCTGGACTTCGGCCGTCACCGAGGCCGAGCCCGCGCTGTACGCGATGTTGGCCACGAGTTCCCGCTTGTACTGCTTGGCGAACTTCTCGACGGCCTTGTACGTGTTCACGCCGAAGTCGGTGTTCTCATATACGACCGCGATCTTGGCGGTGGGCACCGCCTTGATGCCGTCCAGGAACTGCATCATGTTTTCAACGAACGTATCGTCGTTGGGCGAGGTGCGGAAAAACCACTTGTAGCCGCGCTCGGTCAGGTCCGGGCTGCTGGACTCGCCGTTGACGTAGGGAATGCCGCGCTGCTCGGCGATGCGGCTGGCCGTCTTGGTGACGGCGGACTGGTAGGCGCCCGTCAAGGCCACCACCTTTTCCTGGTCGATCAGGCGCTGCGCGTCGGCCAGGCCGACTTCGGGCTTGCCTTGGGAATCCCCGAACACCACTTCGATCTTGGCGCCACCCAGCGCGGGCAGGCCGCTGCCGGCCGCGAGCGGAATCCCTTCCAGCTCGGGGTGCGGATTATTGACGATATCGACGGCCAGTTCGACCGCCGCCTTGATCTCGGCGCCCGTGGACGCCAAGGCGCCGGACAAGGGGTAGATCGCCCCGATACGCACCGTCTTCTGCTGCGCCTGGGCAGGCACGGCGCACAGCAGCGCCAGACTTGCGGCGACACCCGCAATGAGCTTCATCTTCATTACTAGACTCCTGGAATGAACCAACTTGGAAAGCAATGCGCCGGGCGCCAGCCCCGGCCTGGAACGAACGGACTCGCGGCAGCCCGCCGTCCTGCGGCAAACCGCAAGACACCGGGTGCTGAACTGTTGTCGCCTTTTCCCCTTGTCCTTTAATGGATCGTTTTGGTGGCACAACTGCTACGGCTGAAAACTACCGTTTGGGTGGTTCTAACTGCTTCGTGCTGACAAATGGCTGATTAGTAGGGTCGGATCCCATCTCGCGGTGCTTGCGCAACCGTCAAAGAATCGCCATCCGGCTGTTGATCAGATCCGTGACCAGCATGTGGCCCGGCGCGTGCGTAATGCAGAATTCCGGGCGCACGGCGGCCACGACCGACTGCGGCGTTACCCCGCAGGCCCAGAATACGGGCAACTCGCCCTCGCGTATCTCAACCGCATCACCGTAATCCGGCTGGTTGATGTCGGCAATCCCGATTAATGCGGGGTCGCCGATATGGACGGGCGCGCCGTGCACGGAAGGAAAGCGCGACGTGACCTGGATCGCGCGGATGGCGTCGGCGGCCTTCAAGGGCCGCATCGACACGACCAACGGGCCACCGAATACGCCGGCGGCGTGCGTCGGCACATTGGTGCGGTACATGGGCACGTTGCAGCCCTGTTCGATATGGCGCACCGGCAGGCCGTTGTCCAGCATCGCTTCTTCGAAGGAAAACGAGCAACCGATCAGGAATGAGACGAGGTCGTCGCGCCAGATGTCGCGGACATCCGTGGGTTCGGCGACCAGTTCCCCGTCTTTCCAGACCCGGTAGCGCGGAATGTCGCTGCGGATGTCGATGTCGTGGCCCAACGCCGGCACCGCGGGGTCGCCCGGTTCAGACATGGCCAGCAATGGGCACGGCTTGGGGTTGCGTTGGCAAAAATGGAGGAAGTCGGCCGCCAGCGCGCGCGGCAGGATGGCCAGATTGGCCTGCACGTGCCCAGGCGCAAGATTCGCCGTCGGCCCTGTCAACTTGCCGCTGCGGGCGTCCAGGCGCGCCTGCCGCGCCAACGCGATACTGTCCCGCCCTGCCATGCCCTGTGCCATGCCCTTCCCCTGGATGTGTAATGGATAGGGGGGATTGCACCGGAAGTACAAGCGATCGTCTAATCACATGTTGCGATAGACCCCGATCAACATTCCTTATCAGGGTTTTGCCGGATGGCGCAGCGCGTCTTCACGCGCAATCTGCTGCGCGGCTTCGGCCACCACGCGGGGAATCTGGCTGTCGGGCCCTTGCATCCAGCAGGCCGTGTAATGCAAAGGCGGCAAGGCAGGCGCCTTCACTTCCAGGATGCGCAAGTCGCCCTGCGCGAGTTCCTTGCGCAGGATGACCGGCGCGATGACCGCCGTGCCGATGCCGTCCTGCGCCATGCGCACGATGACGCTAAGCGCGGAGCTTCCGTACATGCGCGGCGACTCCACGCCGGCCTGCAGCATCAACTGCCGGACCGAGCGGTGCGGGTCGGTGGTGGAGGAATAGGTGATGACCGGCCACTCCGCCAGCCGCTTCAGGCTGATCGGCTGCCGCCCGACCTTCAGCTTCGGACTGGCCACCCAGCTTAGCGGGTAATTGCACAGGTACAGGTTTTCCACGCGAGGTTCTTCCATCGGTCCCAGCAGAAACGCCAGGTCGATCTGGCGCGCGGCCAGCTGCGATTTCAGCATGGTGGTCGTATCGACCTGGATCTCGACCATCAAGGCTGGATAGCTGTCGTGCAGATACTCCATCAGCGTCGGCAGCCAGGTATGGACGATCGTCTCGGAGACGCCCAGCCTGAGCGTGCCGCTCATGATGCTCTTGGCGGCCGCGGCTTCCTGCATGTCGCGCCGCAGCTGCAACATGCGCTCGGCGTGGGATAGCAATTCGCGCCCCTTGCCCGTCAGCTTGATGCCGCGGGCGTCGCGGTCGAACAGGCGAATGCCCAGGTCCGATTCCAACGACGCGATGCGCTGCGAAATCGCCGGCTGCGTCGCATTCAGCTTTTCAGCGGCAGCGCGGAACCCGCCCAAGGTGGCGACCCAGAAGAATGTCTCGATATTGCGCAGATCGATCATGAGCCCGGCGTCCCGCGTCTGCCCACAACGTGAGCAATCCCAATCGTCATCTTAGCCGCGGACGGGCTGCGGCGCGGATCCCGCGCCGCCTGGCCCGCCTTTGGCACGGCCTGCGCTCAGCGCCCGGCCAGCAGGTCTTCGACCGACAGGCCGATGGCCAGGATGCGCCGGTCGGCGCCATTGCTGCCCGCGATCATCAGGCCCACCGGCGCCGTGCCCGCCGCGTGGCACGGCAGCGACAAGGCGCAGCCATCCAGGAAATTGATCAGGGTGGGATTGCGCAGGATCAGGCCGTTGGCCGCGTAATAGGCTTCGTCGGAGGCAGCCAGGTCGTCCACCGCCGGGGCCATGATGGGCGTCGTCGGCATGATCAGGGCGTCGTAGCCGGCGATGCGGCGGTCCACGGCCGCCACCCAGGCTTCGCGGGCGTCCAGCAGGTCCAGATAGTCGGCGGCCGACATGTCCTGTCCGCGCATGATGCGCGACACCACGCGCGGGTCGTAGCGCTTGCCAGCGCGGGCGATCAGGTCGCGGTGCCAGGCCCAGGCTTCCGCGGCCGTGAAGCCGCCCTTGCTGTTGATGTTGCCCAGTTCCGCGAATTCGGGGATGGCGATCTCGTCGACCAAAGCGCCCGCTTCCTTCAAGCGCGCAACGGTGGCGGCGAAAGTGTCGGCCACGTGCTTTTCCATGGCGTCCAGCGCCAGCGTCGTCGGCACCGCCAGGCGCAGGCCGCGCAGCGGCAGCGCTTCCGGCACGGGACCGCCGTCACCCGAAAGAATGGCGTCCAGCTCCGCGCAGCAGCGCACGCTGGCCGCGATGGGGCCGATGGAATCCAGGTTGGCCGACAGCGGCAGCACGCCGGTCATGGACACGCGCCAGGCACTGGGCTTGAAGCCCGTCAGGCCGCACAGCGCGGCCGGGATGCGCACGGAACCGCCGGTGTCGGACCCGATGCCGGCAACGGCCATGCCGTCAGCCACCGACACGGCGGCGCCCGAGGACGAACCGCCCGGGATGCGGCCGGTCGCGCGGTCGTACGGGTTCAGCGGCGTGCCGTAATGCGGGTTGATGCCCAGGCCCGAATAGGCGAATTCGGTCATGTTGGTGCGGCCGATGATGACGGCGCCGGCCGCGATCAGGCGCTGCACGACTTCGGCGTTCTCGTCGGCCGCCGGCTCGCCTTCGCGCGCAACCGAGCCTGCCATCGTGGTTTCGCCTTCGATGTCGAACAGGTCCTTGATGCTGATGGGCAAGCCCTCCACGGCCGACCGGACGATGCCGGCTGCGCGCAAGGTGTCGGAGGCGCGCGCCTGGGCCAGCGCCGATTCGGCATACAGCTTGGTGAACACGCGGGCGCCCTCGCCCGCTTCGTCCTGCGCCCGCGCCAGCGCGGCCTCGGTCAGTTGCACCGCGGTGCTGCGGCCCTCGCTCAGGGCCAAGCTCAGTTCATTCAAGGTCGAAACCATCATTGTCCTAGTGCCGTCTTGCGGCGTAAAAGTGCGGACAGGCGCAGTCTCGAAAGGCGCGCCTGGCGATCAATACCGTGCGAAACCGGAATCAGGCCACCACAGGCAGCGATTCGACATGATAGCGGTGACTGAGCGTGCGCTGGCGGCGCGGATCGAACAGTTCCATCGTGAAGTCCGCCGCCGCGCGGATGCCGCCAATGGCGCCCACGGTGCCGCAGGTCATGCCGGCGCCTTGCGGCAGGACGGCCGCGCCGCCGGTGTAGCCGGCGATCAGGTCCTGCGGCGTACGCAGCGTGGACAACGGGCCTTCCTGGTACAGCACCTTTTCGCCGTTCTCGACGATATAGGAACGGATGACCAGTTCATCCCAGTAGTCGGCCACGTCGGCCAGGCGCCAGGCGCCGGTCGCCACGGGCTTGACGCAGACCTGCTTGGACATGGCCACGCTGACCGTCTCCAGCTTGCGGTCGGTGTGGTCGGACGCGATGCTGACGTACATCTCGCCGTCCACGGCGAACACGAAGGTTTCGACCTCGCCCGACGATTCCTCGCCCACGGCCTGCACGCGCGCGGCCTGGGTCAGCTGGTTGTCGGCGATGCGGTAGTACAGCGGCACGCTGGTCGGGCGCGGCACGCCGATCGCGGCCAGCTCTTCGATGTGGTGCTCGATGGCGGCGATGTCGCGTCCGGCCCAGCCGGCCACGATCAGGGTATTGAAGTCCACTTCCACCTGGCGGGGATTGGCGTCGTCGATGTTGAATACGGCTTTCATATCAGTCCTGCGGAATCAAAGGGTGG
>NZ_DBHKZA010000077.1:10350-16671 GCF_057314935.1 Achromobacter sp. | reverse complement strand
TCCATGAAGCAGCCCAGCACCAGATAGAAGATCACCACGATCAGCAGCATCCAGCCGGGTGACAGGCCCAGGCCGGTGATGGACTTGGTCAGCGCGTCGGTCAGGCCGGTCGCCGACATGACGAAGTTCAGGAAGCTGGCCGCGATGACGATCAGCATGATCATCGCCGTGGACCGCATCGTGCCTTCCAGCACTTCGCGCAGCATCGACCAGTTCAGCCGGCGGAACCAGGCCGCGAGGATGAACGCACCCAGGACGCCGAGCGCGGCGGCTTCCGTCGGCGTGGCCAGGCCCGCATAAATGGAGCCCACGACCAGGAAGAAGATGCCCATGGGCGGCGCCAGGTGCACCAGGCTGGCGAAGCGCTGGCCCCAGGTCGCATGGATCTTCTTGCCGCCCCACGAGGGCTTGGCCACGCAGGCGATCACGACTGTCAGCATGAACAAGGCGGCCATCGCGAAGCCGGGGATGATGCCGGCCAGGTACAGCTTGGGCACCGACGAGTTTGTCAGCACGCCATAGATGACCAGGTTGATCGAGGGCGGGATAAGGATGCCGAGCGTGCCGCCGGCCGCCAGGCTGCCCAGGAACAGGGGCTCGTTGTAGCCGTACTTGCGGATCTGCGGAATGGCGACCGTGCCCACCGTGGCCGCAGTAGCCACGCTGGAGCCGGAGGTGGCCGAGAACAGTGTGGAGGCGCCGATATTGGCGTGCATCAGCCCGCCCGGCAGCCACGACAGCCACAGGCTCATGGCCCCATACATGCGTTCGGCGAACCCTGCGCGCAGCAGCACTTCGCCCAGCATGATGAATAGCGGGATCGCCACCAGCAGGAACTCGTTGTTCGAGCTCCAGGAAATCTCGCCGATGGCGCGCGACAGCGGCAGCATCGAGAACAGCGGGTCCAGGATCAGGCCCAGCACGCCGAGCGCCGCGCCCACGGGGATGGACAGGCCGATCAGCACCAGCAATAAGGTCAATGCGGTGGAAATCATGCGGCCTCTCCCTTCACCATGCGCTCGCCCGCGGCGGCTTCTTCATCAGCTTCTTCCTGCGCCGAACGCACGCCGCAGATCTGCTTGACCAGTTCGATGTCGCCCGTCACCAGCGCGGCCGACGCGCGCGCCAGCATCAAGGCGACCGTGATGCACATCCACGCCAGCCCCAGCAGCCAAAGCCCCTGGGGAATCCACAGCGGCGTGGCCAGGGGCGTATTGGCGGCGGATTTCTGCGCCCAGGAAGTCTGGACCACCTCGTACGCGTAGTACGTCAGGAACACCATGAAGACGGCCATCGCCACCATGGAAATCCAGTCCAGCACGGCGGACAGGCGCACTGGCAGGTATTGATAGAGCACGTCGACGCGCACGTTCGCGCGCTGCAGCGTGGCGAACGCCAGCGCCCACGAGGTGCTGATGGCAAAGGCGTAGCTGGACAATTCGTCGGCGCCGCCTGTCGTGAAGCCCAGGAATTTGCGCGCCAGGACATCAAAGGAGATCAGCAGCACGCTGGCCACGGTCAAGGCGCCGCCGGCCCATACGGCCGCCCGAGAAAAGCTCTCGGCGCGCCGCAACAGGCCGCCAAGCAGGCGGAAATGTTCGGTTCGGGTCATGGATGAAACCTCTTCGGGCGATGCCCGGTATCACAAGCCGGAAATCGCGCCGCCACAATGGGCGGCGGCGCGAGACGGCGCTTACTTGCTGGCGGTCAGGCCCAGCGTCTTGCCGATGGTGGCGTTGAAGTCCTTGACGCATTGGGCCGAGCAACGCGCGGCCCACTTGGGCAGGACGGCTTCCTGCGCGACCTTCTTCAGCAGGGCCTGGTCGGCCTCGGTCGGCTGCACCAGGAGCATCTTGCCCTTGACCGGGAACGGGCATGCGGCGGCGCCGGTGTTGCAGTCATAGCCTTCCTGCGTCTGGCGGGCGGCGGCTTCCCAGATGTTGTCGACCAGCGTCTTCACGTTGGCCTGCAGGAAGGTGCGCACGGCGGGGTCCAGCTTGTCCCAGGCCTTCTGGTTGACGGCATGGATCTGCTGGTTCCAGTTGATCGGCAGCGCGACCAGGTGCGTGGACACCTCGTACCATTTGGCCGAGTAGCCCGACAGCGAACCCGTGATGGCGCAATCCACCACCTTGTTCTGCAGGGCAGGAACCACCTCGCCGAAGGCCATCGTGACGCTGGAGCCGCCCAGCGCTTCGACGAATTCCGCGGTGGTGCGGCTGCTGGTGCGCACTTTCTTGCCCTTGATGTCGGCCAGGCTCTTGATTTCCGCGTTGCAGAACAGCACTTGCGCGGGATAGGTCGAGATGCCCAGCAGCTTGACGTTGCTGCCTTCGCCGTACAGCTTGGCGTAGACGGGTTCGAACGCTTCGGTGACGGCGCGCGCCGTCTTGACGTCCGGCGCCAGGCCGGCCAGGTCGATCGCTTCGTTGATGGGGTTGTCGCTGGCAAAGTACGACAAGGTCGCGGTGCCGAATTCGATCACACCTTGCGACATCAGGCGCAGCAGCTCGGGCCCCTTCAAGCCCATTTCATTGAAGCCCTTGATGTCCGCCGTCACCTGCCCTTTGGACAACTCGGGGACGGTCTTGGTCCAGAACGGCTTTTCGTAGTCGTTGTAAGCGGTCAGGTTGGACAGGCCCCCCACGACCTTCAACTGGGTTTTGGGCAGGTCTTGCGCGTGGACGGCGCCTGCCAGCACGGTGGCGGCGACGGCGGCGAAAACAAGAGACTTCTTCATGGACAAAACTCCTGGCTGGCGGGATGGTCTGTCGCGCGCGGGATCCCGTTACCCTGATCGCACGCGGTTTGGAATTGGGGATTCAGGGTCGGGGGTCGAGCGCGCGGCGCGGCACATCCGCCACCGCCAGTGTCCAGGACTGGAACAAATACGTATTCATGCTTTCCCCCCGCGCTGTGTGTCCAGGCGTTGCTTATTGATGTGCCGCCATTGCATCGTCAGGGGCGCGCAGCGTCCAATCGTATGTTGCGATGTGGGGGTATAAATATTTCTTGGGTCTCGTGCTGGCGGACCGCCAAGAATCCCGCAAACCGCCTATCGACGGGGCTTGGCGGGCGATCAGGCACGCCGCGACGCGGGCGTCCTGGCGGCGCGCCGGCGCCGTGTGGCGCGCCGCGTCTGGGGAAAACACCTAGGCGGGAATGCCGTCCCCGGCCTGTGCGGCGACCTTCTGCGCCATCTGCGCGATCACCTTGACCGCATGGCTGTCCGGGCCTTGCACCCAGGTCGCCGTGAAGCTCAGTTCGGGCAACGGGTCCGCCTCGACGCGCAGGATGCGCAATTCGCCGCGCGCGAGTTCCTTGCCCAGGAACACCGGGGCGATCACGCTGGTGCCGATGGCGTCCTGCGTCATGCGCACCACCATCGACATCGACGCGCTGCCATACATGCGCGGCGCGGACACGCCCGCGCGCGTCAGCATGTCGCGCACGAAGCGGTACGGCGCGCTGTTGGACGGATACGTGATGATGGGCAGCTTGCCGATGCGCTCCAAGGTCAGCGGCTCGGGGCCCAGGTCCAGCGTGGGGCTGGCCACCCAGGCCAACGGATAGGTGCACAGCGGCAGGTTCTCCACCCGCGCCTCCAGCACCGGTCCCATCAGGAAGGCCAGGTCGATCTGGCGCGACATCAGGTGCGAGCGCAGCACATGGGTGGTGTCGACTTCGATCTCCAGCACCAGCGCTGGATACGTCGTATGGATCAGCTCGATCAACGTGGGCAGCCAGGTCTGCACGATGGTCTCGGCCACGCCGATGCGCACCGTGCCCGTCATCACGTTCTGCTCGCGGGCGGCCTCGAACATGTCGCGGCGCACCTGCAGCATGCGCTCGGCATGCGAGAGCAGCTCATGGCCCTTGGCGGTGAGCTTGACGCCGCGCGCGTCGCGCTCGAAGAGCAGCACGCCCAGGTCAGCCTCAAGCGAGGCAATGCGTTGCGATACTGCAGGCTGCGTGGTGTTGAGCTTTTCCGACGCGGCGCGAAAGCTGCCCAGCGTGGCGACCCAAAAAAAAGTTTCGACGTTGCGTAGTTCTATCATTGGCCTTTTCCCCCGGCGCGATGAGCGTATCATGGCAGCCGCCCGTTTCCCCATTAGGAGCCTGTCCATGCCCCCGGCCGATCACGGTCGCCCGCCAGCCGCCGCGCCCGCCTCCCGCGGCCCGCTCGTCGGGATCCTGTTGCTGGTGCTATCGATGTGGACGCTCTCCTGTCTGGACGCCAGCGGCAAATGGGTCATGAACGCGGGCGTGCCGCTGCTGGTGCTGTCCTGGTTCCGGTATGTGGTGCATCTGGTCCTGGTGCTGGCGTTGGTGCTGCCCACCCGGGGGCTCGGCGTGCTGCGCAGCAAGCGCCCGCGTGAACAGCTGATCCGCGGCGGATCGATGTTCCTGGCCACGCTGATGTTCTTCACCACGCTCAGCTACATCCCGCAGGCCGAGGCCACGGCCATCAACTTCCTGGCGCCCCTGCTCGTGCTGTCGCTGGCGCCCTGGATCCTGAAGGAGCCCGCGCGGCTGTCGCGCTTCATTGCGGCGGGCATCGCGTTCATCGGCGTGATCATCGTCATTCGCCCAGGCGGCGGCCTGCATCCGGTGGGCACGGTCTTCGGCCTGCTGACGGCCTGTTGCTTCGCGGCCCAGTTCATCGCCACGCGACGGGTCGCGGGCGACGATCCCTTCACGTCGCTGATCTGGAGCGGCGCGGTGGGCACGGCCTGCCTGACGCTGTCCCTGCCGTTCGTGCTGCCGGCCGCCCTGCCGGTGCTGCAATCGCTGTCGGCCTTCGATTGGTTCCTGCTGATCTCGACCGGCGTCACCGGCGGCGTGGGGCACCTGTTCCAGATCGCCGCGTACCGGCGAGCGCCCGCCTCGACGCTGGCGCCGTTCATCTATCTGCAGATCATCAGCGCCACCTCCGTAGGCTGGCTGGTCTGGGGCCATTTCCCGGATCCGCTGACCTGGCTGGGCATCGCCATCATCTGCGCCAGCGGTATCGGCATCGGCCTGGTCGAATGGCGCCGCGGGCCCGCCAGCGCCGCCCCCGCGGCAAAGGCCGCCACCCGCTGACCGGGAACGGCGCGGCAACGACGGCCCGCCAGCGAGCCCGGGCCGGCTCCCGTACAATGCTGGTCGCTTTTTGCGCTTTCGCGCACCGGTCGCGCCGGCATCCGGCATTCCCCAGCATTTCGCACTCCCCCCGAACGAGGTCTTCATGATCATCAAGCCCCGCGTGCGCGGTTTCATCTGCGTCACCACCCATCCCGTCGGCTGCGAAGCCAACGTGAAGAACCAGATCGACTACGTCAAGGCGCAAGGCCCGATCGCCGGCGGCCCGAAACGTGTCCTGGTGCTGGGCGCGTCGACCGGCTATGGCCTGGCAGCCCGCATCAGCGCGGCGTTCGGCTGTGGCGCACAGACGCTGGGCGTGTTCTTCGAGCGCCCCGCCGACGCCGCCAAGGCAGGCACGCCGGGCTGGTACAACACCGCCGCATTCCACAAGGCGGCCGAAGCCGAAGGCCTGTACGCCAAGAGCATCAACGGCGACGCGTTTTCGGACGAGATCAAGCAAAAGACCATTGCCGCCATCAAGGCGGACCTGGGTCAGGTCGACCAGGTGATCTACAGCCTGGCTGCCCCGCGCCGCACGCACCCCAAGTCCGGCCAGGTCTTCAATTCGACGTTGAAGCCGATCGGCCATGCCGTGAACCTGCGCGGCCTGGATACGGACCGCGAAGTCGTCAAGGAATCGGTGCTGGAACCGGCCACCCAGGCCGAAATCGACGCCACCGTCGCGGTCATGGGCGGTGAAGACTGGCAGATGTGGATCGACGCGCTGCTGGAAGCCGGCGTCCTGGCCGAAGGCGCCACGACGACCGCCTTCACGTACCTGGGCGAAAAGATCACGCACGACATCTATTGGAACGGCTCGATCGGCGCCGCCAAGAAAGACCTGGACCAGAAGGTGCTGGACATCCGCGCCAAGCTGGCCGCGCGCGGCGGCGACGCCCGGGTCTCGGTGCTGAAGGCCGTGGTCACCCAGGCCAGTTCGGCCATCCCGATGATGCCGCTGTATCTGTCGCTGCTGTTCAAAATCATGAAGGCGGAAGGCACGCACGAAGGCTGCATTGAACAGGTCTACGGCCTGTACAAGGACAGCCTGTGCAGCGCCACGCCGATCCTGGATGCCGATGGCCGCCTGCGCGCGGACTACAAGGAGCTGGACCCGCAAGTGCAGGCCCAGGTGCAGGCGCTGTGGACTCAAGTCACCAGCGACAACATCTACGAACTGACCGATTTTGCTGG
>NZ_DBHKZA010000077.1:6422-10250 GCF_057314935.1 Achromobacter sp. | reverse complement strand
GATAGCCCACCGACAGCCCCGCCGCGCGCATCATCGGCAGGTCGTTGGCCCCGTCGCCCACCGCGATGGCTCGCTCCATGCCCACCCCCAGGGATGCGCACACCTCCGCCAGCTTGCGGCGCTTTTCTTCGCCATCGCAGATGTCGCCCCACGCCTGCGGCAGCAAGCGGCCCGTCATGCGGCCCTCCACCACTTCCAGCACGTTGGCGCGCACGTCGTCCAACCCCAGCCGCACGCGCAAGCGGTCGGTAAAACACGTGAACCCGCCCGTCACCAGCAGGCAGGTCAGGCCGGCGGCCTTGCACGCGGCGATCAGCGTTTCCGCCCCCGGGTTGATCTGCACGCGTTCGTGGTAGACCTCGTCCAGCAGCGCCTCGGGCATGCCGGCCAGCAAGGCCACGCGGTCACGCAGGCTCTGCTTGTAGTCCGTGATCTCGCCGCGCATGGCGGCTTCGGTCAGTGCCGCCACTTCTGCCTTCTTGCCCATCAAGTCGGCCATTTCATCCAGCGTCTCGATCGAGATCAGCGTGGAATCCATGTCGAACGCGATGACGCGGTAATCGGAAAGCGCCAACGGCGGCGTGATGCCGCGCCACTGCAGGCCGGCGGGCGGGGTGGAGTCAAACATAGGGGTCCTTGTCTATCCGGGATGGGGCAAGCCGTGTTGTTGCGCACACAGCCAGGCGATGAAAACTTGCGCCGACGCCGCTGCCGGGCCGTCGTGCCGGTACAGCGCGTGGATGCCGGCGTTCGGCAGTTGCGGTTGCGCGAACAAGGGCCGCAGGCGGTCGGCACGGATATCGTCTTCCAGCAGGCTCCACGGCGCCAGGGCGATGCCCAGGTCGTTCATGGCGGCCTGCATGCACAGGAATTGATGGTCGAACACCGGGCCGGGCAACTGCGCGGGCACGTCCACCTTCGCCAACGCGAACCAGCGCGGCCAATGGTCCATCCCGCCCGATATCTTTAAAAGCGGATGCGCGAGACAGTCCGCGGGCGCAGCCAGCCGGTTGCGCTCGATGAAGCGCGGAGACGCGACCGGCAGATGGAAATCGTCCAGGCAATGCACGCAGGCCAGGTCCGACTGCGCCATGAAGCCGTGCCGGATCAACACATCACTGCCGGTATCGCCGCCTCGGTCCAGGAAGGGGCGCGCCTGCGTGCTCAACTGCACGTCGATCCCCGGATGCTGCGCCTGGAACGTCGACAGGCGGGGGATCAGCCATTTCATCGTCAGCGACGGCGTCGCGCACACGCGCAGCACGCCGCCATAGGCCGGCGCTTTCAGCTTGGCGGTTGCCGTGGCGATGCGCTCCAGGCTGGCCTGCACTTCCGGAAAGTACGCCTGCGCGCAAGGCAGCAACGCCACGCCGCGCGCTTCGCGCGCAAACAGCGGCTGGCCCACATACTCTTCGAGAATGCGGATCTGCTGGCTGACTGCGCTGTGCGTAATGCTGAGCTCGTCGGCAGCGGCCGTGAAGCTGCGCAGCCGCGCCGCGGCTTCGAAGACGCGCAAGGCCTTCAATGGCGGCAGGCTCTGCCCCGCCATGTCAGCGGACGCCCGCCCGCGCGCCGGCCAGGCGCATGACTGTGCTGCTCTTTCCCACGTTTTCCCTTGTTGTGGTCTTATCGGCGGCGCGGCCGTGGCCGGGCGCCTGCCCTGTTCAGCCGCATTCTAGGGGATAGTGGCGGCGCCGACCTCTTAGAAAATCTAACGCCACGCCTTAAAAAACACTGCTGGTCGCCGCCGGGGCGCATTCCTATGATGCCGGGAACCCAAGCAGGAACCAAAAAATGGCATCGATCACGGTAGACGGCATCGTCAAGACATTCGGCGGGCAGCAAGTGCTGCGCAATCTGTCGCTGCACATCCCCGACGGCGCGTTCTATACGCTGCTGGGGCCCAGCGGCTGCGGCAAGACCACCTTGCTGCGCTGCATTGCGGGCTTCTATGCGCCCGATGGCGGCCGCCTGCTGTTCGACCAGGACGATGTGACCCATGTCTCCGCGCACCGCCGCGACATCGGCATGGTGTTCCAGGACTACGCCCTGTTCCCCGACAAGACCGCGTTCGACAACGTGGCCTATGGCCTGCGCGCCCGCGGCGTGGCGCGCGCCGAGACCACGCGGCGCGCCAATGAAGCGTTGGATAAAGTGGGCTTGCTCGCGCTGGCCGACCGCTACCCCGCGCAGATGAGCGGCGGCCAGCGCCAGCGCGTAGCCCTGGCGCGTGCGCTGGTGATCCGGCCGCGCGTGCTGCTGATGGACGAGCCGCTGTCCAACCTGGATGCCAAGATGCGCCTGCAGATGCGCGACGTCATCCTGGATCTGGTGCGTGAAGCCGGCATCACCACCGTATTCGTCACGCACGACCAGGAAGAAGCGCTGGCCATGTCGGACCGCATCGCCATCATGGACCACGGCAACATCGCCCAGCTGGGAACGCCTGAAGAACTGTACGGCACGCCGGTCAACGCCTATGTGGCCGACTTCATCGGGTCGGCCAACGTGATCCCGGTGCCCGCGCAGACGGGCCTTGCGGGCGCGCCCGACGGCCATGTCCGCTACGAGCTCTGCGGCCTGGGCTTTGACGGCATGCAAGGCAGCACGCGCCTGGACGCCAACGGCGTGCTGATCGCGCGCCCCGAGGAACTGGCGTTGATGGCGCCCGCGCCCTATGTGCCGAACACGCTGCCGGGCAAGGTGCTGCGCCGCCAGTACCTGGGCTTCAAGACCGCCTATCGCATCGCCTTGGACAATGGATCGGAAATCCGCGTCGAATTGCATGCGGGCAACATGGTCGCGCAGTTCCAGCCGGGTGAAGCCGTGCAGGTGCTGATCCCCGCCGACAGCCGCGTCGTCAACGCCTGAGGACACGCACGCCATGAAAATCAAATGGTGGCCCTGGGGCATCCTGATCGCGATCAGCCTGATCCTCCTGCTGTTCTTCGTGCTGTACCCGCTGGGCGTGCTGTTCGGCAACAGCGTCACCGGGCAGGATGGCGGCTTCTCGCTGGAAGGCTTCAAGGCCTTGCTGGCGGACTCGCAATACCTGGAGGCCTTCGGCAACACGCTGATCCTGGGCCTGGCGGTCACCGCCTGCACGGTGCTGGTGGGCGTGCCGTTTGCCTATATGGTGGCGCGCTACGACTTCCCGCTGAAGAACCTGGTGGCGATCCTGCCTGTCCTGACCATCGTGATCCCCGAGATCATCGTGGGCCAGTCCTGGCTGCTGATCCTGGGCAACAACGGCCTGTTGACCAACCTGCTGGGCGACGCGGGCATCTCGCTGCCCTCTTTCTACGGCTGGACGGGCATGGTGTTTTCCATGACGCTCGTCTACTACACGTATATCTACCTGGGCGTGCTGGCCGCGCTGCGCGGCTTTGACGGGCAGCTGGAAGAAGCCGGGCTCAGCCTGGGCACGCCGCCGTTCCTGACCAAGCTGCGGGTGCTGGTGCCCGTGCTGCTGCCTGCGGTGCTGGTCAATGCGCTTGTGGTGTTTACGCTGGTGGTGGGCAACTTCGCGCTGGCGATGCTGCTGGGCAGCCGTGTGCCGCTGCTGTCGGTCATGACGTACAACACCTTCGTCAGCGAAATGGGCGGCAGCCCCACCCTGCAAAGCGCCATGTCGGTGGTGTCCATCGCCATCGTCGCCATCGTGCTGTTCGTGCAGAAACGCGTGGTGGAACGCAAGGTCTACACCATGACGCAGGGCCGCGCGCCAGCCGCCGTGCGCGTGCGTTCGTGGACCGCCGCGCTCTATACCGGCGGCGTCGGCTTCGTGATCCTGTTGTCCATGCTGCCGCTCATCATCGTGTTCGTGGC
>NZ_DBHKZA010000077.1:0-6322 GCF_057314935.1 Achromobacter sp. | reverse complement strand
TCGATCATCTCGGCCGCCATCCTGATGTGGCTGACGACGATCTCCGAGCTGTCGGCCTCGATCGTCGCCTACAGCGGCGGCCTGGAAACCATGCCGATCGCCATCTTCCGCCAAGTCGACGGCGGCCGTCTGGGCATGGCGTCCGCCTACGGCGCCGCGCTGGTCACGGTGATCGTGCTGCCCATCATCGTGTCGGTCAAGGCATTCCGCATCAAGCTGTTCTCCGGCAAATAACCCCCTCGATCCAAAGGCTACCCATGCAACTCAAGCACCTGATACTCACCAGTGTCCTGACCGCCGCCCTGGCGACGGGCGCCGCGCACGCCCAGAACGTCGTGCTGTATTCGTCCAACAACACGGAAACCATCGAGACCGCCCTGGAAGCCGTGAAGAGGACGAGCCCCAAGCTGAACGTGCAGCCCGTCACGGGCGGCACCGGCACGATGATGAAGCGCATCGAGGCCGAATCGCAGAACCCGCGCGGCGACCTGTTCTGGAGCGGCGGCTTCGGCACGCTCGGCGCCTACCGCCAGCACCTGCAGGCCTATCGCCCCGCCGACCTGGACAAGATCCCCGCCGAATTCCGCGGCCCGGACGACCTGTGGGTGGGGACGAACGTGCACGTCATGGTGATGATGGTCAACGAGCGCCAGTTGAAGGGCCTGCCCGCGCCGGCCACGTGGTCGGACTTGATGCAGCCGCAGTGGAAGAACAAGTTCGCCATTACCGATCCGTCCAAGAGCGGCACGGCCTACATGCTGGTGTACGGCCTGTACAAGCAGTTCGGCCAGGCCGGCCTGGACAAGATCGCCGCCAATGCGGTCGTGACGGCCTCGTCGGGCACCACCTACAAGGGCGTGGCGGCAGGCGAATACGCCGTGGGCATGACGCTGGAATACGCGGCGCAGGAATACGTAGCCGGCGGCCAGAAAGAGATCAAGCTCGTCTACCCGAGCGAAGGCAGCTACCTGGCGCCGGAAGGCATGTTCATCATCAAGGGCGCCAAGAACCTGGACGCGGCCAAGGCGCTGTACGACGGCCTGCTGAGCAAGGCGTCGCAGGAAGCGCAACTGGTGAAGAACTTCCGCCGCCCGACGCGCACGGACGTGGCGGTGGCCACCCTGACCACCCTGCCCGACCTGTCGACCGTCAAAATCTTCCCGGTCAGCCAGGAAGCCGCCGCCACCGAGTATGAAGCCGTGGTCGCGGCCTGGAACCAGGCCGTCGCCAAAGCGAAGTGAACGGTCCGGCGAGCGCCGTGATCAGTTAGGGCCGTCCGGGGCGCTTCAGGCGCCCTGGACCATCCGGCCAGCCGCCAGCACCAGCTGGCGTCCGCAACGGGCGGCCAGTTGCGGGTCGTGCGTCACCAGCACCAGCGTGGTGCCGTGCTCGCGGTGCAGGTCGAACATCAGGTCGATGACGGTCACGCCCGTCGCGGCATCCAGGCTGCCCGTGGGCTCGTCCGCAAACAGCAGGTCGGGCTGCACCACGAAGGCGCGCGCCAGCGACACGCGCTGCTGCTCGCCGCCGGACAGCGTCCGTGGGTAATGGTGCAGCCGGGCGCCCAGCCCCACGCGTTCCAGCATGGCCTGCGCCGCCTCGCGCGCGGACTGCCCGGCCAGCTCCAGCGGCAGCATGACGTTTTCCAGCGCGGTCAGGTTCGGCAGCAGCTGGAACGACTGGAACACGAACCCCACATGATTGGCCCGCAGCCGGGCGCGGCCGTCCTCGTCCAGCGCGAACAGGTCCTGGCCGGCCAGGTGTACGCTGCCCATGCTGGGAACATCCAGCCCGGCCAGCAGTCCCAATAAGGTGGACTTGCCCGATCCGGAGCTTCCGGTGATGGCCACGGCGCTGCCGGCCGCCACCGTAAAATCAATACCTTCCAGGATAGACAGCGTCCCGCCGGCATCGGCCACCCGCTTGCCCAGCCCTTTCACTACGATCGAATTCTTGCTATCCATGCGCCTATTTTCCCGTCTGCGTCTTACTTCCGCCCTGGCGACAACCGCCCTGGCAGCCGCCGTCATGGCGTCCCCCGCCCACGCTCAGACCGCCGCGGCGGCCCAGGGTTCCGCGTCGCGTACCGTACTGGTGGTGGGCGACAGCCTGTCCGCCGAATACGGTCTGAAGCGCGGCACCGGTTGGGTGCCCCTGCTGTCGGCCCGCGTTTCGGAACAATACCCGAAGTACCAGGTAGTCAATGCCAGCATCAGCGGCGACACCACCAGCGGCGGCGTCGCGCGCCTGCCGGCGCTGCTGCGCCAGCACGCGCCGGCGGTAGTCGTGCTGGAACTGGGGTCGAACGACGCGCTGCGCGGCCTGTCGCTGGCCATGACCGAGCAGAACCTGCGCGCCATGGCCCAGGCGTCGCGCAACGCGGATGCCCAGGTGCTGATCGTGGGCATGCAGATCCCGCCCAATTATGGCCGCGACTACACGCAGCGCTTCGCCCAGTTGTTTCCTACGGTCGCCAAAGACGAAAACGCCCGGCTCGTGCCCTTCCTGATGGAAGGTATCGCAACGAACCGGGCGATGTTCCAGGCTGACGGCATCCATCCGAACGAGGATGCCCAGCCTCAATTGCTGGACAACGTGTGGCCGACGCTGCGGCCACTGTTGAACTAGGGGCCGCGGGGCCCCTGGCGGGCTGATCAGCCCGCCGCCTGCGGCTGGTCGCCGCGGATGACTTCGGCGGCGCTGGGCAGCACCTGCACCTTGTACTGTTCACGCAGCATCTTCAGCAGCGCTTCGATCTCGGCTTGGCCCAGGCCACCCGACAACTGTTGCGCCAGGCGGTCCTTGGCGGACGCGTCAACCGTGCCGGCCTCGACCTTTTCCAGGCGAACGAGCGTGTAGTCCACGCCCGATTGCACGCCGGCGTAGCCGGGCAGTTGGGTCGCCGGCAAGCGCATCGCGGCGTCCACCACCGGCTGCGGCACATCCTTCGGATCCTGGCGCGACACCGTCACCGCGGGCGAGAAGCCCTCCGGCGCGGCCGACGGGTTGGCCTTGTCGGCGGCCAGGGCCGCTTCGCCTGCCTTCTTGGCGGCTTCGGCCGAACGCTCGTCCAGCAGCTTGGCGCGAATGGAATCGCTGACCTTGTCCAGCGTCGGCACATGCGCCGGCTCAACGGCGGCGACACGCACGGCCAGCATCGTGGCGGGCGACAGTTCGATCACGCCGGAATTCTGCTTTTCACGCAGGACGTCGGGCGAGAACAGCACCTGGCGCACGCGCGGGTTGTCCAGCAATTCGGCGTCGGGGCTGTCGATGGCGGAGCCCGGGCCGGCCTTGTCGGCGGGCAGCAGGCCTTCGCGGGTCACGCCCGAAGCGGTGCGCAGCTTCAGGCCGACGGCGTCGGCGGCCGGTTGGAGGCTGTCGCGCTGGTCATAGACCTGCTTGTTCAGCTGGCTGGCCATTTCCGAGAAATGCACGGCGGCAAGCTGCTTGCGGACTTCGCCCGTGATCTGGTCCTTGACCTCGGCCAGCGGCTTGACGGCAGCGGGCTGGATCTCGGTGACCTTGACGATATGCAGGCCGGACGGGCTCTCCACCACGCCGGACACCTGGTCCTTGGCCTGGCCGAAAATCGCCTTTTCCAGCGGGCCGGTCAACATGCCCGGCGCCAGCCAGCCCAGATCGCCACCGTTGGCGGCCGAACCGGCATCCTGCGAATTCTTGCGGGCCAGCTCGGCGAACTGCGCCGGATCGGCAGCCGCCTGGCGAGCCAGGTCTTCGGCCTTGACGCGCGCGGCCTTGCGGGCATCTTCCGAGGCGCCCGGGGCCAGCTCGATCATGATGTGGCTGGCGCGGCGGCGTTCGGGCTGGCCGAAGCGGTTCTTGTTCTGCTCGTAGTACGAAGCCAGGTCTTCGTCCTTGACCTGGATGCCTTGCGTGGCGGCAGCCTCGTCCAGCACCAGGTATTGCACCTGGACCTGTTCCGGGATTTGCAGCTGCTGCTTGTTGGCGTCGTACCAGGCCTGGATATCGGCCGGCGTGACGGTGACCTGCGAGCGGTAGTCGGCGGCGGCGAAACGGCGCAGCTGCACCGTGCGCTGCTGGGTCAACGCCGTTTCCAGCGAGGCCACCACTTCAGCGGGCGCGCGCGAGGACTGACCGACGGGCTCCAGCACGCGGGCAACCGCGAGGTCGCGGCGCAGGCCGGCTTCGAAGGAGGTCGGCGACATGCCCTGGGCAGCCAGCACCTGGCGATAGCGCTCGGGCGAGAAGCGGCCATTGTCCTGCACTTCCGGAATGGCGGCGATGGTGTTGCGCAGCGTTTCGTCGGAAACCGTGAAACGGTTGTCGACGGCAACGTTGGCCAGCAGACGCTGATTGATCAGCTGGTTCAGCAGGCTTTCACGCATGGCCGGCGTATCGATCACGGCCGGGTCGAACTGCGCGCCCAGACGTTGACGGAACTGCTCGAGCTGGTTGCGGTGCGCCTGATCAAACTCGGCACGCGAAATAGGCTGGCCGGCGACTGTCGCCAACTCAGGCTCTTTGCGCATGAAGCTGTCATAGCCTTGAATCCCGACGAGGAAGAAGGACGGCACAATCAGAAGCAGCAGGATGAACTGCATCCAGCGCCGATGGCTGCGAATAAATTCGAACATGGAATCCCTGTTGCCGCACTCCAGGGGTATCCACCCAGAGCCGCACGAAAACGCATAAAAAAAGGCGAACTCGATTCGCCCTATTCCCATACCGGTCATTACCGGATCAGCGGGCGGATTTTAGCATCACCCGCCCATATGGGAGCTTCAGATTCTCTTCGAGTTCCCTGCAAGCCGTCCGACCCGTCCCCGATACATGGAAGCCGGATGCCGTCAACCCGGGAAATCACCATTCTCGGGCCTCCTGCGCGCTCGTATCGTGACCTGCAGGGGTAGGCCCGCCACCCGGCCGCGCGCCCCCGACGCCAGCTTCCCGCCGGCGCCCCTTTCCCAGCCACATAAAGGGTTCCCTAGATGCCGATTACCTCTCCCCGCCTGCATGTCCTGCGCGCTTGTCTCGCCCTGGCGTTCCTGGGCGGCGCGCACGCGGCGCTGGCCGCGCCCGTGGCCGCCGTCCACGAAGCCGCGCAAGGCCAGCAGCAGGCCATGCTTGACACCATGCGAGACCTGGTCAACATCGAATCCGGCAGCAAGGACGTCGAAGGCGTCGAACGCATCGCCGAGTTGATCCGCGACCGCCTGAAGGCACTGGGCGGCACGGTCGAGATCCTGCCGGCCACCGACGTCTTCCGGCTGGACGACACCCCGGAGAAAGTCGGCCCGATGGTCCACGCTGAATTCAAAGGCACGGGCGCCAAGAAGATCATGCTGATCGCCCACATGGACACGGTCTACCGCAACGGCATGCTGAAAGACCAGCCGTTCCGCGTGGACGGCGACAAGGCGTACGGCCTGGGCATCGCCGATGACAAGCACGGGGTTGCGACCATCATCCACACCCTGACCCTGCTGCAAAAGCTGGGTTTCCGCGATTTCGGCACCATCACCGTGCTGATCAACGGCGACGAAGAGATCAGTTCGCCGGGCGCCCGCAGCACGATCACCCGCCTGGGCGCCGACCAGGACGCCATCTTCTCGTTCGAAGGCGGCGGCGCCGAGGCGCGCCTGACGCTGGCCACCAGCGGCATCGGCGCGGCCTACCTGACCGTGCAAGGCAAGACCTCGCACGCCGGGGCGCGCCCCGAAGGCGGCGTCAATGCCCTTTATGAATTGGCGCATCAGCTGCTGCAGCTGGACAAGCTGTCCAAGCCCGAGGAAGGCCTGAAACTGAACTGGACGGTGGCCCAGGCGGGCACCAACCGCAACGTCATCCCCGGCCAGGCAACCGCCCAGGCCGACGCCCGCGCACTGCGCGTGTCCGACTTCGACGCCCTGGCGCGCACGCTGGAGGAGCGCGTCCAGAAGAAACTGCTGCCTGAATCCAAGGTCACGGTGAAGTTCGAAGTGCGCCGGCCGCCGCTGGAGGCCACCCCGGCGTCCCGCGCCCTGGCCCAGCATGGCGTGCAGATCTACAAGGAACTGGATTTGCCGATGAAAGTCGTCGACCGCGCCAGCGGCGGCGGCACCGACGCCGCCTTCGCCGCCCTCAAGGCCCGCGGCCCGGTCATCGAAGGGATGGGGCTGAGCGGCTTCGGCGCCCACTCCAACGACGCCGAATACATCCAGATCAACAGCATCGTGCCGCGCCTGTATCTGGCGACCCGCATGATCATGGACGTGTCGCAGGACAAGGCGCCGGTGAGGTAGGGCCCCCACGCCGCACTCGCTTCGCTCGCTTGCTGCCCCCCGAGGGGGCTGCCCCG
>NZ_DBHKZA010000076.1:0-28648 GCF_057314935.1 Achromobacter sp. | reverse complement strand
TCCGGGGCGCGCGTCATCAGGCAGATGCGGCGTGTCATCTGCGGGCGTTGCACGGGCACGATGGCCAGGCCGTCGACGCGCTGGCCCTGTGTGTACAAGCGCGAGATCAACCCCACGCGCAGCCCGGCGCGCACCAGGCTGTAGAGCGTGTCGGTGTAGTTCAAGGTGTCGGTCGCGGCCAAATCGGCGCCTTGCTGGCGCAGGGTGGATACGATCATCTCGTAGGTGCTGCCGCGCGACAGCACGGCGAGCGGCTCGTGCTTCAGGTCCTGCCACGTGACCGCGGCGCGGCGCGACAGCCGGTGGGTGTCGGCCAGCACCGCGACCAGTTCATCTTCGGCCACGAAGGCCGCGGCCACGCCGGGCGCCAGGCCGAAATCCAGCCCCAGGCCGATGTCCAGTTCGCCGTTGTTCAAGGCGGCCATCAGTTCGTCGTTCAGGTGGTCGCTCAAGACCAGCACGGTCTCGGGGTGGCGCAAGCGCCATTGCGCCACGGCGGGCGCCAGCAGGTGCATGGTGGACGGGATGCAGCCGATGCGCACCGTGGCGGCCTGGGTGTCCAAGAGGCGCTGCAGGTCGTCGGCGCCCTGGGTGTACGTATTGAGCAGCCATTCGATCTGGGCGCGGGCGGCAAGCCCCGCCGGGGTCAGGCGCACGTGGTGGGTGCTGCGCTCGAACAACGCCACGCCCATCAGCGTTTCCAGTTCGCGGATGGCTGATGACAGCGCGGGCTGGCTCAGCGCCAGCGCCTGGGCGGCGCGGCTGAAGCTGGCGTGGCGCGCCACTTCCTTGAAGCCGCGCAACTGGCGCAAGGTGGGCTGGCGCGGCGGCGTTGCCGGGCGGGCCGGCTCGAGACGCTTGGTCATAGATTTACCTGATGAATCTATAAAAATATACCATTTCAGTTATTACCCACAGCTGGGTAGGATGGCGCCGTCGCCCTCCGGCGCGCCCCTGCCTGGGCGCGCGTATCCGCCCTGATCGCCCTCACCATGTTCAAACGCCTGTTCCTGTCCGTGTCCGCGCTGGCGGCCGCGCTGTGCATTGCCCCTGCCGCTTGCGCCCAAACGCCTTGGCCGGGCGCCAAGCCGCTGACCCTGATCGTGCCGTTCAGCCCGGGCGGCAATGTGGACACCACGGCGCGCCTGGTGGCGCAGAAGCTGTCCGAACGGTTGAACCAATCCATCATCGTGGACAACGTGGCGGGCGCAGGCGGCGTGCTGGGCGTGGCCCGCGCCACCCATGCCGCGCCAGACGGCTACACGCTGGTGATGGGGTTCGACGGCCCCATCAGCGTGGCTCGCCTGATCAATTCGGCCGTGAAGTACGACGCCGAAAAGGACTTGACGCCGGTAGCCCTGGTGACGACCGCGCCCGTCGTGCTGCTGGCCCGCCCCGGCCTGCCCGTGAACAACATGGACGAGTTGATCGCGCTGGCCCGCGCCAAGCCGGACACGCTGACCTATGCGTCGTCGGGCGTCGGCACCGTGCTGCACCTGTCGATGGAAGTCATGCAGGACCAGGCCAAGGTGAAACTGGTCCACGTGCCCTATCGCGGCGGCGCGCAGATCACCAACGACGTGATGGGCGGCCAGGTGGATCTGGGGCTGCTGGTCACCACCAGCGCCACGCCGCTGGTGCAGCAGAACAAGCTGCGCGCGCTGGGCGTGACTTCCGCCGAGCGCGTCGCCACCTTGCCGGGCGTGCAGGCCTTTGCCGAAACCGCCGAGTTGAAAGGCTTCGAGCTGAACACCTGGATGGGCGTGTTCGCGCCCACGGGTACGGATCCGCAAGTGGTGCGGCAACTGAACCAGGCCTTGAATGCCGTGCTGAAGCTGGACGACGTGCAGAAGCGGCTGGCCGAAGGCGGCGCCATCGCGGGCGAGGGTTCGCCGGAAGATTTCGCCGCCTTCCTGAAGAAGGAAAAGGCCGTGTACGCGCACATCGTGAAAAGCGCCAACATCCAGCAGGAATAAGGCTGCTGACTTCAAGGATGCACAACGACATGAACGATTCCGCGCTTGGCCCCGTGCTGCCTGAAATCCAGGCGATCCAGCAAGAGATGGTGGCGCTGCGCCATCAGATCCATGCCAATCCCGAACTGGCCTACCAGGAAGTCGCCACCGGCGACCTCGTGGCCGAACGCCTGGCCGCCTGGGGCTACGAGGTGCACCGCGGCCTGGGCGTGACGGGCGTGGTCGGCACCTTGCGGCGCGGGACCGGCACGCGCCGGCTGGGGCTGCGCGCCGACATGGACGCCCTGCCCATCCATGAAACCACCGGCTTGCCCTACGCCAGCCAGCACCCCGGCAAGATGCACGCCTGCGGGCACGACGGGCATACGGCCACCCTGCTGGCCGCGGCCCGGGCGCTGGCGCAGCGCGGCCAGTTCGACGGCGCCGTGCATCTGATCTTCCAGCCGGCCGAAGAAGGCCACGGCGGCGCGCAGAAAATGATCGCCGACGGCTTGTTCGACCGCTTCCCGTGCGACGCGGTCTACAGCTTCCACAATGAACCGGGCTATCCCGCCGGCCATTTCGGCTTCCGCGCGGGCGTGATGTACAGCTCGTCCGATACCGTGTTGCTGACGGTCAGCGGCGTGGGCGGGCACGGCGCGATGCCGCACGTGGCCGTGGACCCCATCGTGGCGGCCGCCAGCATCGTGCTGGCCTTGCAGACCATCGTGTCGCGCGAAGTCGACCCCAACGACATGGCGGTGGTGACCATCGGCGCCATTCATGGCGGCGATGCGCCCAACGTGATCCCGAAGTCGGTGGAACTGCGCCTGACCGTGCGCGCCCGCCGTCCCGAAACGCGCGCCCTGCTGCGCGAACGCATCACCGCCATCGCCACGGCGCAGGCGGCGGTGCATCGCGCGACCGTTCAGGTCGACTACCGGTGGCGCTACCCGCCGGTCGTCAACGACCGCGGCGCGACGCAATTCGCGGCCGCCGTCGCGCAGGACTGGCTGGGCGTGGAACGGGTGATCCCCGACTTGCAGCCGTTGCAGGCCAGCGACGACTTCGCCTTCATGCTGGAAGCCGTGCCGGGCAGCTACTTCATCGTCGGCAATGGCGAGGGCGAAGGCGGCTGCATGGTGCACAACCCCGACTACGATTTCAACGACGACATCCTGCCGGTCACGGCCAGCTACTGGGTGAAGCTGGCCGAACGCTTTCTGGCCGCCGATACTCCCGCGTTTTGAATTCCGTTGGCCTCTGTATGACTGCTTCCCCTGTATCCCCCGCCGCTCAGGCATCGACCTTCGACACCACCACCGGCTACTGGCAAGAGATCGTCAGCGCCGATGCGCTGTCCGTGCCGGTCCAACCGCCCTATTCCCGCAGCTATCCCGCGCGCTTGCCGGATGGCCGCTACCTGGTGCTGCCGCTGCGCGGCGTGCCGGGGGACCCGGACCGTTGCGTGGCCTCGCTGATCGCCAACCACGCCAGCCTGGACGTGGTCGAGGCGCTGGCCGGGTTCATGGCGGACCGGGCGCGCGCCTTCCAGGCTGACGTGGTCGTGGGGCTGCCCACACTGGGCCTGGCGTTCGCGCCGCTTGTCGCGCGCGGGCTGGGCTTCACGCGCTACGTGCCGTTCGGCTATTCCCGCAAGTACTGGTATGACGAAAACCTGTCCGTGCCGGTGCAGTCGCTGACCACGCCGGATGCCGGCAAGCGGTTGTTCGTGGATCCGAATCTGGCGGGCAGCCTGCGCGGCCGCCGCGTGCTGGTGGTGGACGACGCTGTCAGCACGGGGCAGACGATGGTGTCCGCGTTGACGCTGCTGGCGCGCTGCGGCGCCGAGGTGGCGGGCATTGTCGTCGCCATGTGCCAGGGCACGCGCTGGCGCAGCCGGCTGGTCGACGCCCATGGCGCCGCGTTGCCGGTGGCCTGCGCGTTCGACTCGCCGCGCCTGCGGCGGGTCGCGGGCGGCTGGGCGCCCGAACCCGGCGCTTAAGGGCGTTCGGGCGCGGGCCGGGGCTTGACCGGCCAGAACAGCGTGGCCGGCCGCTGCCAGATGCGCTGGCGCACGCCCGCCGACAGGGAATCGCGGTCGCCGCGGCGTAGGTTGCGCGAGCGCAGCGCCACGTTGAACGCCAGCGCGAAGCTGACGACCACGTTCAATACCCCTGTCATCGCGGTGCCGGCCACGGCCATCCAGAACGCCTGCGTGTGCACGACTTCCCATCCCAGCGTGCCCAGCGCCGTGCCGATCTGGCCGGCGCTGAGCGTCACGTGGCGCACTTCCACATGCGGGCCGAAAAAGCTCACGATGGCCGGGCCCAGGCCCAGCATCAGGCCCAGCGACACGTTGCCCGCGATGCCCGAGATATTGCGTTGCCAGAAGCCGGCCCAGCGCACTGCGCCGCGTTCGCCCAGCAGGTGCCGCGCGCGCCGGTTGTAGGCCATCACGTCGTGCACGCGGTGCAGCGCGAACCAGTTGTCGGCCCAGCCCGCGATCAGGCTGGACAACCACAGCAGCACGCCGGTGGCGGCCGCATAGATGGGGGTGGGTCCCCAGATCGAGAACGACGCCAGCGTTTCCTGCGCCTTGTCCGCGCTGATCAGCGGCCGGTCCAGGCCGTTCAGGGCGATCCATTGCACCGCCCAGGCCAGGGGGAAGACCACGGCCAGATTGCCCAGGATGGCCGCCGCGTTGGAACGGATCATTGCCAGCGTGTCGTCCAGGAAGGCCTCGCGGCCTTGTGGCGTGTAGGCGTCGTCCAGCCGATGGGCCAGCGCCGGCCCCGTCATGGCCGGCTGCTTGGTGGCCAGCGTGAAGTGCGCGAAGTGGATGACGAGGAAGCCGCCGGCGTAGTTCAGCGACGCCAGCAGCCCTTCGATGAACTTGTCCAGGTGCATCGAGACGATGAAGAATTTCAGGTAGACGGTGAACACCATGACGAAGCCGCCGCCCAGCGACGCCTTGAGCATCGTCAGGTATTCGGCCGCGTCCCGCGCGATGTAGTGCTCGCCGGTTTCGGCGGTGCGCTCCATCACCCGGCGCGCCAGCTGCGCGAACGACGATGCCGCCAGGTGCCGGATGCTGCTGCGGGCCTGGGTGGAGCGGATCAGCTCGGCCGTCAGATGCACGTACTTGTGGCGCTGCGTCGGGTCCACCCAGACGCTCAGCAGCAGTTCGATGCGGGCCAGGCGCAGCTTCATGCGTTCGATCTGGAACACCACTTCGACCGATACGCCGTTTTTTTCCAGCTCGTCGTAGACGCCTTGCGTGGCGGTTCGGCAGCCGTCCAGCAGGGCACGGAACATGTTCAGGCGGCGGCCGAAAACCTCGCGGGACGTGTCAGGGCCGCTGTCGCACAGTTCGGCCGCGGCGCCGGCCAGCGCGAAGAACGGCGTGTCCTGCACGCGGCCCGGCAGGCGCGACCGGATGTCCTGGCTGAGGCCCGTCGCGCGCACCTGGCTGACCAGGACCTGGATGCTGCTGGTCAGCGCCGCTTCCAGCCGCGGGGCGGGCGGTTCGGGGGCGGTGGGGTCCAAGCGCGCAAGGCCGTCGCCGTGGCGGTACAGCGCGCGCATGCGGGCCAGGGTGTCGTCGTCCAGCGATTCGATCCAGTGCGCGTCGCCGGCCCGGCGGAAGATCAGCGAGAACAGGCCGAACATGTCGCCGCGGTTCGGCGGCGGCGGCAATAGCCGGGCCTGCGCGCGTTCCCAGAATTCCCCCCAGAAGCCGGGGTGCGAGGCCACGCCGGTGTCGCACAGCAGCGAGGTGGGGTCGTTGTCGGCGACGAGCGACCGCAGCGTGGCAGCAACGGGCGCGGCGCGGTCCGGGTTGTTTTCCAGCACCTGCAGCAGGTAGCGCAGGCGTGCGTGCTGCGGATGGCGGACGGCGCCCGGGGCTGCGTCGGGCGTGCGGGTGGCGGGGGGCGCGGCTGGCCGGCCGGGTCGGTCCAGCCACCGGCTCAGGTCCACCATCCACAGGTTGCGCTCGGCTAGCGGGGCGTCGGGATCGGCGCTCGCGAGGATGACGTCCAGCTGCGGGCCCCCATGCCGCGAGGCCCGCCACTTGCGCCAAAGAGAGGTAAGCATGGGCGGGCCTCGCGGGTCACAGGGATTCGGGGTCTCGGCGCAGGGAGAAGCCTTGCGCTTCGTTCATGGCCAGGTAGCTGACGTTGCGCGATACCACCGGCGGCTTGTCGCCGCTGTGCAGGGCGCGCACTTCGTCCAGCACCATCTTGTCGGCCAGCGTCATGCGGTCGATCATGCGCAGGTACTGCATCCAGCTTTCCACCAGGAACACTTCGCGCCACACGCCTTCGCGTTCCAGGTCGCGGAACAGCTGCCATTGCTGCGCGCCGTTGCGCAGGCGCAGCAGCCGCAGCGGATGCGCGGCGCTGATCAGCGCCGACAGCTTGTCGCGTTCGATCAGGTATTCCACGGCCACCAGCACCGAGCCGTGCTGGGTGTTGAAACCGGCGGCTGCCATGGCGGGTTCGGTGCTGTCCACGCGCGCCAGCGATTGGGTGTCCACGTGTTCGGGCAGGCGCGACCGGTACAAGAGCGCGACCGTGATGCCCAGCATGATGCCGGCGGTGCTGAGCGCGCCGGACACGCCCATGGTGCCGGCGAAATGGCCCCACATGAACGAGCCCGCGGCCAGGCCGCCGAAGATGGCGGTCTGGTACAGCGCCAGCGCGCGCGCCTTGACCCAGTCGGGCACCAGCATCTGGACGGTGGTGTTGTAGGTGGCCAGCACGCCGATCCAGCAGCTGCCCGACAGCAGCAGCGCCGGAAACGCGACCCACAGGGTACTGGTCAGGCCCAGCGCCAGCAGGCAGGCGGCCAGCAGCGCGGCGGCCACGGTGACCAGCCCGCCCGCGCCCAGGGCGGCCTGCACGCGGCGCACGAAGGCGCTGCCCAGGATCGCGCCGACGCCCAGCGCGCCCAGCATGTAGCCGTACAGCAGGGCGCTGCCTTCCTCCTGGTCGTGGGCCAGCAACGGCAGCAGCGCCCACAAGGCGCTGGCCGACAGCCCGAAGGCGAACGAGCGCAGCATGACGACGCGCGTCACGGTGGAATGCTGGGTGTAGCGCAACGCGGCGACGACGCCTTCGAACAGGCCTTCGGGGGGCAGGCGGCGCTCGGGCAGGTCGCGCTGCCAGCGCCAGATCGCCCAGATCAGGCCGCCGTAGCAGAAGCAGTTCAGCAGGAAGACCCAGGGCGCGCCCATGGCGCCCAGCAGCAGGCCGCCGATGGCGGGGCCGACGGCGCGCGCGACGTTGTAGTTGACGCTGTTGAGCAGGACGGCGCTGCCGACGTGGGCGCGCGGGACCTGTTCGCCGACGGCGGCCTGCCAGGCGGGCGTGACGATGGCGCTGCCGATGGCGATGCAGAAGACGGAGGCGATCAGCGTGATGGGGTGCAGCAGGCCGGCGAACGCCAGGATGGTGATGAAGACGCCGCCGGTCAGTTCCAGCAGCATGCCGGTCAGCATGACTTTGCGCCGGTCGTAGTTGTCGGCAAGCACCCCGGTCAGGATGGACAGCGCCACCAGCGGGAAGGCGGCGGCCACCTGGATCATGGCGACCATCAGGGGGCTGCTCTGTTCGGTGGTGATGATCCAGGCGGCGGCGACGGATTGCGCCCAGGTGCCCAGGTTGGCGAACAGGTTGGCGATCCAGATGATGCGGAACGCGGGAAAGGCTAAGGGGGAAAGCGTGCTGACGGTAAGGGGGGCGGCGGGCGCAGCGGGGGCGCCGGGCGGGAGGTCGGCCGAGGGGGAGACGGGGGTGAGCATACGGAGGGCTCTGGGGCGTCTTTTTTTGGGGCGCCTGGGGGGCGTTTGGGGTGGGGTAATGGTACGCCTGAATGAGGGCGGGTTGTGTTGCGGGGAGTGTCTGTATGGGGCCGGGTTTGTTTGATGATTTGGAGCTGGATATGTTTGACGATTGCGGTTCTTGGGCCGCCCGGCGTGGCGGGGGCACGGAGTGCGCGGGTCAACGATTGCGGTCCGGAGCCTTCGCTCCGGACTGCCCCTGCGTCATCCTCGTTGCCGCCTGCGGCGGCTGCCTTCGGATTCCCTTGGGCGCATCGACTCCCCGCGCACCCCGTGCCCCGCCACGCCGGGCTGCGGCGTAGAAGATTCCGGCATCGCTGGGGCGGGTGGGGTGCTTGGCGTGTTGTTGACGCGCAGGGGGGTGGGGGAGGGGTGTGCAGGGACGCCAAAAGCGGCCGCGCGGGCGGCCTTTTTTGGCATATGGATGTGCTTGGCTTGGGGGGTGGTCGCTTGCGCGCGTGGGTGGGGGCGCGTCCGGGGGCGGTGGATAAGGGTGTGGGTAAGTCGGTGGATTGGGGGTGGATAGCCGGTGGATAGGCGGTGGATAAGATGGGATAACTTTTGGGGCGGCTTGGCCGCATAACCTTTGGTGACGCTTGTGTCGGAGGGAGGCTCGGGTTTTCCCGCGGATATCTAGTACCCTGCTTCGTTGCCCGATCATGCTGATGCCTTGGGCTGCGACGGGGGCGCCTGAAGGCGCGTCCGCCCTTTCACTTTTTGCTGTTTGTAGCCATGACCCTGACGTTCAATGGGCGCGCGTTTGCCGCCCTGCTTGCCGTGACCGCGCTGTTGGCGCTGATTGCCCTGTATGGCGCGCCCTATCCGTTCTTGCGCGGATTCGTGGGGGATGTGGTGGCGGTCGGCTGGGTGTACCTGGTGTACCGGACTTTCATCCGCGCGAGCGTCGGGGTGCTGGCGGTGGCGGCGCTGTTGACAGGGTATGCGGTGGAGTTCGGCCAGTATCTGGCGCGGCTGTACGGATGGCAGATCGAGCAGCCGGTGCTGCGCGTGGTGCTGGGCAGCGTGCCGGACTGGTGGGATGTGGTGGCGTACACCGTGGGGTTCGCGGTGGTGCTGGTGCTGGCGTTGGCCAATGAGCACCGTGCGCGCAACGCCGCGTTGCGCGATGCCCGTGCGCGGGCGAGTCTGCGCGCCCGCCGTTAAGCGGCGGGGTGGCTTGGCCGGGGCGTGCGCCCCGGCGTCTTCCGAAAGATCAGGCTTGGCAGACCGGTTCGTCGTCGTTGCGACGGACTGCGGGGGCGCTTGCGCGCAGCGGTTGCAGGCGGGCGTTGCGGAAGGGGGCGAACAGTTCGGCCCAGGACGACGGCAACAGGGGCGTGGCGTGGCGCACCGAATCGCGGCGGGCGTAATGCGTCAGCAGTTGCTGGCCGATCGGGGCGTCTCCCAGGGGATGGCGGGTAGTCATGGTATTTCCGTATTGCATTGAAAGTGTATTCATTGTACTAGCGAGCGCCCGCCTCGTCCACCCTGCCCCTTGCTCCCCTTGCGCCAGGTCAAGTGCTTGATCTGAAAGGATCTGATCCCTTTTGCATCAATCCAGGACCCGATTCTCCGGGATTGCCCTAGCAGTTGAAAATGGTAGACGGTATACAATGTTCTTCATGGCCGGGCTAGCCAGCTCGGAATCCCCCTCCCTACTGGACTGGAGTGCGTCATGGCAGAACTGATGAACCGAGATGAATTCCGTACCGCGTTGGAAAACGCGATCAAGGGCAAAAGCGCCAACGCTTCGCCGTTTTCCATCGCCTGGGCCGAAGGCAAGCTCAGCCGCGAGCACCTGTCGCGGTGGGCCGAGAACCACTATCACTACGTGGGTCCGTTCGCCGACTACCTCGGCTACCTGTACGCCCGCACGCCGGATACCTATACCGAGGCCAAGGACTTCCTGCTGGCCAACATGTATGAAGAGGAAATTGGCGGCGATCGCCATACCGATCTGCTGATCCGCTTTGCCGAAGCCTGCGGCACCACCCGCGAACGGGTCACCAATCCCGACAACATGTCGCCCACCACGCGCGCGCTGCAAAGCTGGTGCTACGCCGTCGCCATGCGCGAGGACCCCATCGTGGCGGTGGCGGGGCTGGTCGTCGGCCTGGAATCGCAGGTGCCGTCCATCTACCGCAAGCAGACGCCGACGCTGCGCGAGAAGTATGGCTTTACCGATGAAGAGGTCGAATTCTTCGACCTGCATATCGTGTCAGACGAAATCCACGGTGAACGCGGCTATCAGATCGTGCTGGAGCACGCCAACACCGTCGAGCTGCAGCAGCGCTGCCTGAAGATTTGCGAGATCGGCGCACAGATGCGGCTGCTGTACACCACGGCGCTCTACACCGACTACGTGCAGCACGAGATCAAGCTGCCCGAACTCGGCCTGGCCGCCTGACCCCTGCCCGGCTTTTCCGGCCGTGCCCCATGGCGGGCGCGGCCGGCCCGCAGCTTCTGGATGACAGACCCATGCCTACCGTTGTATTCCATAAAGGCGGCCAGACCTACACCGACGTGGTGAAGGACAACACCAATCTGGTGGTGCGGGCCGGCATCAAGCAGTTTCCGTATCCGCACCTGCGCTACGAGTGCGGCATGGGCAAGTGCGCCAAGTGCGCGTGTCGCGTGCTGGCTGGCGCCGAGCATTTGCCGCCGGTGAACTGGAAAGAGAAAAAGCAGCTGGGCGACCGTATCGACCAGGGCTACCGGCTGGCCTGCCAGCTATGGTTGAGCAGCGACGTCGAACTGCTTCAGGACATGGAGGCATAGCGGCATGGACTCCGTATACGTCATCCTGACGACCAAGCCCGGCGTGTTCCGCACCGAAGTGGGCGAGGACGTGGACATCATCGAAACCTACGACTACGTGTTCTACGGACGCGCGCTGGCCGTGTTTCGCATCGCCCGGCTGCGGGGCGACACGCGGCTGGTGGTGACGGAAGAGACGCCGCCCTATGTGGTGAACCGCGTGCCGTCCAAGTTCCTGGAGAAGTTCGCGTCGGTCGATGCGGCCCGCAAGGAGCTGGCCCACCTCACGCGCTTCGGCAGCATGGAATCCACGTTGACGCTGCGGGCCGATGCCGCAGTGGCGGAGCATTGAACGACATGGTCCAGATCACTTTCATCTCGAACGGCGGCAAGGTGGCGACCGCGCCCGAGAACAGCAATCTGCTGCGCGTATCACTGAAGGAAAAGGGCGGCATCCCGTTCAAATGCGGGGGCGGCCTGTGCGGCACCTGCAAATGCCGCATCGAGGAAGGGCTTGAAAACACCGACGCGGTCAAGCCGAAAGAGCGCAAGCACCTGCGTCCTGAAGACTTCGAGGCCGGCTACCGCATGGCGTGCCAGACGTTCGTGAACGGCGACGTGAAAGTCTCGTGGGTGGTGCAGAACGGCAAGGGCGTGGTGGTGGGCGCGGCCTCCGACCCGGTCGAAGCCGCGGGCTGAGCGGGCGGGCGGCGATGCCGCCCGGGCTTGCCGCGTCAGTCCGCCGACGCGTGCTGCTGGGCGTCGGTATAGGCCTTGGCCGCGTTGTGCACGTGCTGGCTGGCCAGCAGTGCGGCCAGGTCGCCGTTGCCGGCGATGACGGCGTTCAGGATTTGCGAATGCTCGTCCCAGTTCGCCTTGGCGCGGTGCATGTTGCTGGGCGCGAACAGCAGCGCCGTGCGGTCGCGCAGCGAACGCATCAGATCGGTCAGCACCACGTTGCCGCCGATGGTGGCCAGCATTTCGTGGAACTGCGAATTCAACGCCAGGAACTTGTCCAGCTGTTCGCTGCGCGCGGCTTCCGTGCCTTCGCGCAGGAAGGCCTGCAGCCGTTCGACGGTTTTCGCGTCGCGCCGTTGCGCCGCCAGCTTGGCGTTCAGCCCTTCCAGCGTGGCGCGCACTTCCACCATGTCGTAGGCCACCGCGTCGGACAGCACCGACACGGAAGCGCCGCGGCGCGGCTCGATGGTAACGAGCCCCTCGGCCGCCAGCGCGCGCAGCGCCTCGCGCACCGGAATGCGCGACACCCCCATTTCTTCGGACAGCCGGCCTTCGACCAGGCGGTCGCCCGGCGTGAACTCGCCGCTGAGGATGCGTTCGCGCAGCTTGTCGCGGATGACGGCGAACAACTGCGGATGCTGCTCGCCGATCTTCAGCGGAGCGGAAGACGGCGTCTCTACGGCTTGCGGGCTGACAGGCGAAGTGGTCATGGCGAGCAGGTATGGATTAATGGATACAGTCTCCATTGTATTACCGGGTGTAGCCGCGTGCCGTTGCGAAGGCGCCGCATCAGGCGCCCCAGAAGGCCTTGACCAGCACCCCTACCGCGCCCAGCGCGCACACCGCCAGCAACACGCTGCGCACGGCATGCGGCGGCAACAAGGTGCGCAGCCGGTTGGAGACCGCGAAACCGGCCAGCAGGAACGGCGCCAGGCTCAGCGCCAGCCCGGCGTGGTAACCCGTATACCGTTTGGCCAGCGCCAGCATGGCCAGCGAGAAGATCGATCCCAGGAACAGCACCACGCCCAGGGTGGCGCGCAGCCGCGGTGGCGCGGTGTGCTGCAGCACGATGGCGATCGGCGGCGCGCCGACGGACGTCATTGTGCCCATGATGCCGGAGGCCACGCCGGCGCCCGACACGCGCCCGGGAGTGGCGGTAAAGCGCAGGCCCGCCACGCTGAGCGCGACGGCGGCCAGGATCAGGCAGGCGAACAGCACGCCCAGCGCCTGCGGCGCAAAGCGCGCCATGGCGTAGATGGCGATCAGCGTGCCCACCACGCGTCCCGCCAGCGCGTACGACACGGCAGACCAGTCGATGAAGGCGCGCTCGCGCAGCGCGGTCAACAGCGAGATGAATCCGCCCAGCGTCAGCAGCGGTCCGGGCGCCAGCTGGGGGAAGAACATGGCCGCCACGGGGGCGGCGAACATCGCGAAGCCGATGCCTCCCACCCCTTGCGCCAGCGCGGCGCCGAACACCACCAGCGCCATGGCGGCGTAATGCCAGAGATCCGGAAAAGGCAGGGCGGGCAGCATGGCGGTATGTAGCCTTGTATGTATACGATAGTCAATCTGTGACAACCGATTGTTTTTCGGAAATCGAAAATACCTAGGGTAAACCCGTGATTTTTCGCCGTTATTCATGGGTTTTTCAGAATTATCGGTTTCCCTAGGCGGTGCATATTTCGATTGGTATGGCTCACAACGAAATATAGTATACCGATTGTGGCGACCTAACAGCCACGTCACAAGGGGAATCGCGCATGCAATCCGACGTCGTGCTCAACGCTGCTCATTGGATGTACCTGCTCAGCGTGGCCGCCATCATCCTGACGATGATCTTGCGGGCCAACGTGGTGGTGCCATCGGTGATCGGCACCTTCCTCGTGGTGCTGGCCATCACGGGCAACCCGATCAGCGCGCTGATCGGCATCTTTTCGGCCAGCTTCGTGGCTGCCAAGGAGCTGTTCAACATCTTCCTGGTCATCACCTTCATGACCGCCCTGCTCAACGCCTTGAAAACGTTGCAGGCCGACGTGCGCATGGTGCAGCCGTTCCGGCGGGTGATGCGTGGCGGGCATTCCTCGTTCGTGATCATCGCCCTCTGTACCTATGTCATTTCGCTGTTCTTCTGGCCCACGCCGGCCGTGCCGCTGGTGTCCGCCATCCTGCTGCCCGCGGCCATCGCCGCCGGGCTGCCGCCGCTGGCCGGCGCCATGGCCATCGCGATCGCCGGCCAGGGCATGGCGCTGTCGTCGGACTATGTGATCGGCGTGGCGCCCAGCATCAGCGCCAAGGCGGCGGGGGCGGCGGTCAGCGCGGCCGTGGTGGCCGACCGCGCGCTGGTGCTGTCGCTGATCACCGGCGCCGTGGCGCTGGTGGTGGCATACCTGCTGATCCGCAAGCACATCGTGCCCGCCAGCCCCGCGTTGCTGGATGCCTGGCAGGCCCGCGCCCAGGACGGCAGCCTGGCGCGCATCGAACAATCAGGCTCGTTCGACAAGGCGGAACTGGCGCGCGGCACCATGGGCGCGGATCCGGCGCTGCCCCAAGGCCCCGTGCTGGACGAAGAAGCGCGCCGCCGCGTGCGCTGGTCCAAGACTTTTGCGGTGGTGACGCCCCTGGCGTTCCTGGCCGTGATCGCCGTGATGGTGGTGCCGCGCCTGTTCCCGTCGGTGCCCGCCCTGCGCGGCGGCGATGCGGCGGCGCTGGTCGGCGGCGTGGCCTTCGTGGTGATGATGCTGGTGACCCTGGCCGCCGAAGGCCCGCGCAAGATGCTGGACGTGTGCCCCGAGCACGTGACGGACGGCTTCGTCTTCGCCTTCAAGGCCATGGGCTCGGTGTTGCCGATCGCCGGCTTCTTCTTCGTGGGCGCCAACGAAACCGCTGCGCAGATCCTGGGCGTGCCCCAGGCGCAGGCGCCCGGCCTGCTGTTTGAAGTGATCTCCGCCGGCCAGCACCTGATTCCCGAAAACCATTTCCTGGTGGCCTTCGGCGTGCTTCTGGTGGGCATGATCACCGGCATCGACGGCTCGGGCTTTGCCGGCCTGCCGCTGACCGGCACCCTCTCCGGCGCCCTGGGTCCGGTGGTGGGCGTGGACCCGGCGACCTTGGCCGCCGTGGGACAGATGGGCGCGGTCTGGACCGGGGGCGGCACCCTGATTGCGTGGTCGTCGCTGATCGCGGTGGCGGGGTTCGCGCGGGTGAACGTGCTGTCGCTGGTGCGCGCGCTGTTGCTGCCCGTGCTGCTGGCGCTCTTCGTTTCCACGATCTGCGCCGTCTTGATCTGGAGCTGATCCCCCATCGTCCCGACCTGCCGAAGGGGCCCTGCGGGGCCCCTTTCCACGCGGAAAGCCTGGGGTTTCCACGTATCGCCATAAAGTGATTAAAGTATACAATGTTCAGAAGCTATCTAAGACGACCGATTTCCGGCCACTCCCGTACAGGTAAAGGAAGCGCTCCCGTGGACGATCTCTCGCAACAGGCATTCATGAACCATATCGGCGGCGCCTGGGTGCCCAGCGCCACCGGCCGGACTGCCCCCAACCTCAATCCCGCGGACACGTCCGACGTCGTGGGGCTATTCCCGGTGTCGGACGCCGAAGACGCCCGTCGCGCGGTGGAGGCGGCCGATGCCGCGTTTGCCGCCTGGCGCGACACGCCGATCTCCAAGCGGGCCGCCATCCTGTTCCGCGCCGCCCAATACCTGGAAGACCACGCCGACGCCTTCGCGCGCGAGCTGACCCGGGAAGAGGGCAAGGGCCTGAACCTGGCCAAAGACGAAGTGCTGCGCTCGGCCCAGACGATCCGCTTCTATGCGGTGGAAGGGCAGAGCTTTACCGGCGAAACCTTCGTCAACGACGATCCGGACATGGTCGTCTACAGCCAGCGCGAGCCCCTGGGCGTGGTCACCGTGATCTCGCCGTGGAACTTCCCCATCTCGATCCCCGCCCGCAAGATCGCGCCCGCGCTGATCACCGGCAACACCGTGGTGTTCAAGCCGTCGTCCGACGCGCCGCTGTCAGGCTACCGGCTGACCGAGGCGTTCGTGCAAGCCGGCCTGCCCGCCGGCGTGCTGAACCTGGTGGTCGGCCCCGCCGCGGCTGTCGGCCCCGCCATCACCACCGCCCGCGCGGTGCGCGCGATCTCCTTTACCGGATCGACGGCGGCAGGCGAACAGATCCACCGAGGCGCCGGCTTGACCACCCGCACGCAAATGGAGCTGGGCGGCAAGAATCCGCTGATCGTGCTGGCGGACGCCGACCTGGACCGCGCCGTGGACCTGGCTGTAAAGGGCGGCTTTTCGCTCAGCGGCCAGGCCTGCACGGGCACCAGCCGTGTGCTGGTGGACGCGAAGGTGCGCCAGGCGTTCACCGACAAGCTGGTGGCGCGGGTCAAGACGCTTACCCTCGGCAACGGGCTGGACGGCAACTTCGACCTGGGCCCGCTGGCCACGCGCAAGCAGCTGGACAACGTGTTGAGCTACGTGGCGGTGGGCAAGGAAGAGGCCACGCACCTGTGCGGCGGCGACATCCTGACCGGCCCGGGTTTCGACCGCGGCTACTACGTCACGCCCGCGCTCTTTACCGACGTGACGCAGCAGATGCGCATCGCGCGCGAAGAGATCTTCGGCCCGGTCATCGCACTGATCGAGGTCGATGGCTATGACGATGCCATCGCCAAGGCCAACGACACCGAATACGGCTTGTCTGCCGCCATCGCCACGACGGACGCGCGCTACGCGCACCGCTTCGCCCGCGACATCCAGGCGGGCACGGTAAAGATCAACCGCACGACAACCGGCAACCTGATCAACGCGCCCTTCGGGGGGCTCAAGCACTCCAGCACGTCCACGTTCCGCGAATCGGGCCGCGTGGGCCTGGAGTTCTACACGCAGATCAAGACCGTCTACCGCGCCGGCTAAGGGCGCGGACAACCGAAGAGGCTATCCCTATGAAACAGATCTATCGCCTGGAACTGGAAGAAGCGCGCGTCATGGTGCGGGCGGCCATCGCCAAGTCGGAAGCGATCGGCGTGCTGGAATCCATCTGCATCGTGGACGACGGCGGCTACCCCATCGCCCTGGAACGCATGGATGGCGCGCGCATCACCGGCCCGCAGATCGCCTGGAACAAGGCGTTCACGGCAGCGGGGCACAAGCGCTCGACCCATCTGTTCAACACGCCGCCCAATGGCCCGGCGCTGCCCGGCAACGAAGCCTTCGGCATCCAGTGGAGCTTCGACGGCAAGTTCGCCGTGTTCGTCGGCGGCTTCCCCATCGTGGTCAACGATGAGGTGATCGGCGGTATCGGATTGAGCGGCGGCAACGGCGAACAGGACACGCAGGCAGGCGTGGCCGCGCTGGCGGCATTGGCCGAACTGCTGGAGCCGCGCGGCATGAAAGTGCTGGTGCAGGCCGACATCAAGAAATAAGCGAGGCCGGCCATGGCATACCGCGTGCACATCCTGGAAACCGGCGCCGCCTTCGAGGTGGACGCCGGCGAATCGGTGCTGGAGGCCGCCGGGCGCGCAGACGTCAAGCTGCCGCACGAATGCACCTTCGGCGGCTGCGGCACCTGCCGCATCAAGCTCGCCTCAGGCACCGTGCGCTATGAGGAATTCCCCATGGCGCTGACGCCGGAAGAGGCGGCCGAAGGCTACGCGCTGGCCTGCCAGGCCCGCCCGGAAAGCGACCTGTGCATCAGCGTGGCCAGCAGCCGGCAGGTGTTTCCGGAACCGCGGCGCCTGTCGGCGACCGTGCAGCGCATCGAAGCGTTTACCGAAGACATCGTCCATCTGACGCTGGCGCTGCCGGATGCCGGATTGGATTTCGTGCCGGGCCAGTACATGAACGTGCTGCTGCCCGATGGCGAGACGCGCAGCTTTTCCATGGCGTCGGCATCGGCCGGCCAGCAGGTCGATTTTCATGTGCGGCGCATTCCGGGCGGCCGCTATACCGACCATTGGCTGGGTCAGGCGCAAGCCGGCGCGGCGCTCACCATCGAAGCGCCGCTGGGCGTGTTCAGCTATCACGAAGAAGACTGGCGCCCGCTCATCATGATGGCCACCGGCACCGGCATCGCGCCGATCAAGGCGATCCTGGAATCCCTGCTCGACAAAGAGGATTGCCCGCCCGTCAGCCTGTATTGGGGCATGCGCACCGAGGATGACCTGTATCTGAAAGACGAGATCGCCGGTTGGGCCGGGCGGCTGTACGAATTCAATTTCGTGCCGGTGCTGTCGCGCGCCGGTGCGGGCTGGCAGGGCCGGCGCGGCCACGTGCAGGACGCCGTCCTGGAAGACCATGACGACGTGTCCGAACACGCCATCTACCTGTGCGGCGCGCCCGCCATGATCCAGCAGGCCAAGCACCTGCTGGCCGGGCGTGGCGCCAGCCTGGACCATATGTACGCCGACAGCTTCACCTTCCAGCACGCGCTGGCCGCCGCGGGCTGACGCGGCGGCGCCTCCCGGCCCGGCCGCGCATCAGGCCCTAGCGGAACACCAGCACGGGCAGGCGGGTCTTGGCCAGCACGCGTTGCGTCTCGCTGCCCAGCAGGAACCCCGTCATGCCGTGGCGCCCGTGCGAGCCCATGATGATCAGGTCGCACCCCTGGCTTTTCGCGGTCTCGACAATCGCCTCGTGCGGATGGTCGTTGACCACCACGACGATGTTGCACGGCACCAGCGCATGGCGGGCTTCCATTTCCAGCCCGTCCAGATAGCCTTGCGCGTTCTTTCGCGCCTGGTCGGTGTGATGCGTCTGCGTAGTGCCCAGCATCTCGGCCTGATAGACCAGCAGGTGGTCCTCCGGGATGGCGCGGATGAGGGTGATGGTGGCGCCCATTTCCTTGGCGAAAACGAGTGCGCGCTTGAAAGCCGATTCGGACAGCAGGGAGCCATCCACGGCGATGAGCAAGTGCCTGTACATGTTGCCTCTCCTTTAGGAAAAGGAATGTCGAGCAACGGCGAACTCAGTATAGGCTTGCCGTTGCGCGCAATCCAGTCCCGCATAAGGAGGAGGCGGCCCCGCCCGGGCAGGCTGGCTCAGGCGCTGCGGCGCAGCGCGTCGCCACCTGGGGAAAGCCCTTGGGGCAGCGCGTCGATCAGGCTGCGCGTATAGGGGTGGCGCGCGTTGCGCCACAAGGTCGCGTTGAGGCCTTCTTCCACGATCCGGCCCGCATTCATCACCAGCACCCGGTCGGCCAGATAATGGACCACTGACAGGTCGTGCGAGATGAACAGGTACGACAAGCGGAATTCGGCCTTCAGGTCCACCAGCAGGTTCAGGATCTGCGCCTGCACCGACACGTCCAGCGCCGATACCGGTTCGTCGCAGATCACCAGCGCCGGGCGCAGCACCAGCGCGCGGGCGATGCCGATGCGTTGGCGCTGCCCGCCCGAGAATTCGCTGGGATAGCGCGCCAGCGCCTCGCGCGGCAGGCCCACCGCGTCCAGGATCCGGGCGATGCGCTGGCGGCGTTCCTCGCGATCCTTCACCCGGTGGATGCGCAAGGCGGCCTCCAGGATGTCGTTGACCGTATGGCGCGGGTTCAGCGACGCATAGGGATCCTGGAAGATCATCTGCACGCTTTGCCGGTAGGCCGCCAGGCGGCTGCCGTCCAGCCGGGCGGTGTCTTCGCCGCGCAGCAGGATCCGGCCGGACGCCGGGGCCAGCAAGCGCACCAGCGTGCGGGACAGGGTGGATTTCCCGCAACCGGATTCGCCGACCAGCCCCAGGGTTTCGCCGGGGGCGATCTGGAACGACACGCCGTCCACCGCGGTGCTGGCGCCATGGGCCGTCTGGTACTGCACGCGCAGGTCCTCGACTTGCAGCAAGGGCGTCGTGCCGATGGAAACGGGGTCGTTGGCGGCAACCGGCACGCGGTCGGGGGTGACAAGGCCGAACACCGGGCGTCCCGAGGCGGGGTCGAGCCGGGTGCGGATTTCAGGCAGCCGCAACGTGCTGTAGTGGGTCGCGTCGTCCAGGCGCAGCGACGCCCCGAGCAGGCCGCGGGTATAGGGGTGGCGCGGCTGGGCGAGGAGCGTCGCCGCGGGCCCTTCCTCGACCTTCTCGCCGCGCACCATCACGGCGACGCGGTCCGCCCATTGCCCGACCACGGACAGGTCATGCGTGATCAGCAGCAGGCCCATGTTCAATTGCGACCGCAGGTCGTCCAGCAGTTGCAGGATCTGCGCCTGGACGGTGACGTCCAGCGCGGTGGTCGGTTCGTCGGCCACCAGCAGCGCGGGCTGGCAGGCGATGGCGGCGGCGATCATGGCGCGCTGGCGCTGGCCGCCCGACAGCAGGTGCGGATAGTCATCCACGCGGCGCTGCGGCTCGGGCACGCGCACCAGATCCAGCAGTTCGATGGCGCGCGCCCGGGCGGCGCGGGCGCTGGCGCCGCGATGCAGGCGCAGCGCTTCGCCGATCTGGTCGCCCAGGGTCAGCACCGGATTCAGGCTCGTCATCGGCTCCTGGAAGATCATGGCGATGCGGTCGCCGCGTAGCGCGCAGCGCTGGCGTTCCGACAGCGCCAGCAGGTCCTGGCCTTCGAACAGGATGCGGCCCGTCACGCGCGCATGCCGCGGCAGCAGGCCCAGCAGGGCGAGCGCGGTGGTGGACTTGCCGCAGCCGGACTCGCCGACGAGCGCCAGCGTCTCGCCGCCGCGCAGTTGCAGGTCCAGCCCGTGCACGGCCTGATGGCCGGGGAAGGCCACGTTCAGCCCTTGGATGTCGATCAGCGTAGTCATGGTCGCCTAGCGTGCAGCGGCGGGCGCGGCGGCCACGCGCTGCCGGCGCAGTTTGGGATTGAGCGCGTCGTTGATGGCGTCGCTAAGCAGGTTCAGGGCCAGGACGGTGGCCATGATGGTCAGGCCGGGCAGGGCGGTCATGTACCAGGCGGTGCGCAACGCTTCGCGCCCCGCGCCCACCATGCTGCCCCAGCTGACCACGTTGGGGTCGCCCAGCCCCAGGAAAGACAGGCCGGCCTCCGACAGGATGGCCTGGGCGACCAGCACGGCGGTGGTCACGATGATGGGGGGCAGGGCGTTGGGCAGGATCTCGCGGAAAATGATGCGGGCGTGTCCTGCGCCCAGCGTCTGCGCGGCCCGGACGAATTCGCGTTCGCGCAGGGAAATGAATTCGCCGCGGGTCAGGCGCGCGATGCCGGTCCATGACGTGACGCCCAGCGCGAAGATGATGGTCGACAGCGACGGGCCCAGGATCGCCACCAGCACGATGGCCAGCAGGAAGGACGGCACGGTCTGGAACAGTTCGGTGATGCGCATCAGCACAGCATCGGTGCGCGGGCCTGCATAACCGGCGAACGCGCCCACCAACAGGCCGATGGCCAGCGCGATGGCGGCCGACGCGCCGCCCACCAGCAGGGACACGCGGGCGCCGTGGAACAGCCCGGCCAGGATGTCGCGGCCCATCAGGTCGGTGCCGGCGGGAAAGCTCGCGTCTTCGCCGGGCCAGGTGAAGGGCGCGCCCACCATTTCCAGCGGGTCGTCCGGGAACAGCCATGGCGCGCTGGCGGCGGCGGCCAGCACGATCAGCAGGATGGCGGCGCCGACGGCGGCCGAGGGCGTGCGCAGCAGATGGAGCGCGGCGCGGGCAATCGGTTTCATGTCTTCCTCACGCGGGGGTCCAGCAGCCCGTAGCAGGCATCCACGGCGATATTCATCAAGGCAACCAGCGCCGCGCTCATCAGCAGGATGCCCAGCAGCAGGTTGACGTCGCGGCTGGCGATGGCCTCGAACGACAGCTGGCCCAGGCCCGGCCAGGCGAACACGGTTTCCACCACGATGCTGCCGCCGAGCAGCGCGCTGCTTTGCAGGCCCAGCATGGTGATGACGGGCAGGATCGCGTTCTTCAGCGCATGACGCCAGATCACGCGCGCTTCGCCGTTGCCGCGCGCGCGGGCGGTGCGGATGTAGTCTTCCTGCAGCGTCTCGATCATCGATGCGCGCGACAGCCGCGCATAGATGGCCACGTAGTAGATCGCCACCGTCGCCACCGGCAGCGCCAGGTGACGCGCGTAGTCGGCCCACAGCGCCCAGCCCTGGTAGGCCGCGCCCACGTCGCGGATCCCGCCGACCGGCAGCCAGTTCAGGTGCACGCCGAACCCGACGATCAGCATCAGCGCCGTCCAGAACATCGGCGCCGAATAGCCGGCCGTGGCCAGCGCCGACAGCAGGGTGTCCAGCAAACCGTGCGGCCGGCGAGCGGCCAGCACGCCCAGCAGGACGCCCACCGCCACCGACAGCGCCAGACCGGTGCCGATCAGCGCCAGCGTGGCCGGCAGCCGCCCGAAGATCAGGTCGGCCACGGGTTCGCCATAACGGAAGGAATACCCCAGGTCCAGCGACAGCAGGCTCTTCAGGTAGTAGCCCAGCTGCGCCAGCACGCTCTGGTCCAGCCCGTAGGCCACCCGCAGCTGCGCCACGTGTTCGGGCGTGATGCCGCTGTTCTCCGAGGCGATCACGTCGACCAGGTCGCCGGGCACCAGCTTGAGCAGGAAGAAGTTGGCGATGGCGGTCGCACCCACGACGAACAGGATTTGTAGCAGATAGCGGATGGGGCGGGGCAGGCGCATGGCAGGTTCCCGGCGGCCGTCAGGCCTTGCCCAGCCAGACGTTGGCGAAGTTGTTGCGCGAATGCGAGGACGCGTCGGTCACGTTGCGCACCTGCTTGTCCCAGACCCCGAACCAGCGGAATTCGAACAAGCCGATCAGTGGCAGGTCGCGCTGCGCCAGGCGCTGCACCTCGTTGTACTGGTCGATGCGCTTCTTCGGATCCGTCTCGACCTGCGCGGCCTCGATGGCGCGGTCCATGTCGGGGTTGCTGTAGCCGGACGCGTTGTACCAGGGCGTGCCCTTGGCCTCTGCTTTGCTCCAGTAGCGCGTTTCCACGCCCAGCTGCGGATCGATCAGCACCGTGCCCCACGAGCTGATGAGCTGGAAGTTGTAGTCGGTGAAGACATTGCGCGTCCAGGTAGCCAGGTCCAGCCCGCGCAAGGTCACGTCGATGCCGATCTTGCGCAGCGCCTGGCGCACGAACTCGCCGGTGCGGCGGTAGTCGTCGCCAAACGGGATGTAGTCGTGCGTCAAGGCAAAGCGCCAGCCGTCGGCCTTGCGCGGGTAGCCGGCTTCGTCCAGCAGCTTCTCTGCCAGCGCGGGGTCGTAGGGGTACTGCTGCACATTGGGGTTGTGATAGGGCTTTACCAACGAGGGAACCGGGCTCACGAAGGGTTCGGCATAGCCGTTCCACACCGTCTTCACCAGCACTTGCTTGTTGACGGCGTGCGCGATGGCCTGGCGGACTTTCAAGTTCGACAGGATGGGATCGCGCAGGTTGGCTTCCAGCCAGAGCCACGCCGCAAAGCCGTTGTAGCCGGAGGTGTCCACCGCCAGCTTGGGCAGCTTGGACAGCCGCGTGGCGTCGGTGAAGGCGACCGGGTTGCGCTCGCCGTAGGCGACGCCTCCCGTCTCCAGCGCGGTGGCGCGGCCCGATACGTCGGGAATGATCTTCCAGACGATGCGGTCCAGGTAGGGGCGTTCAGGCTGCCAGTACTTGTCGTTTTTCTCCAGCACGATGTAGTTGCCCCGGTTCCATTCCTTGAAGACGAAGGGGCCGGTGCCGATCGGCTTGTTGTTGTAGGGGTTGTTCTGGATATCCGTGCCCTCGAACAGGTGGCGCGGCAGGATGGGGGCGCCCAGCGAATCGATGGCGTTCAGCGCCACGGGCGTGGGCTGAGACAGGTGCAGCACGACGGTATGGTCGTCCGGCGTTTCCACCTTCTGCAGATATTGGAACACCCGGCGCGCGCTCGGCGCATGCTTGCGCCACACCTCTTCGGCGGACCATTTCACGTCGGCTGCGGTGAACGGCTTGCCGTCATGCCACAACACGCCCTGGCGCAGTTTGAAGGTGATGGTCTTGCCGTCGTCGGACACGTTCCAGCTTTCGGCCAGGACGGGGCGAGGCTTCAGGTCGGGCCCGTACTCGACTAGCCCGTCGAAGATCTTGCTGACGACCGCGCCCGTGGGCGTGGACGAATTCAGATAGAAGGCCAGCGTCGGCGGCTCCGGGTGCACCACCGCGTTGAGCACGCCGCCGCGGACCGCGCCGTCCACCGTGTTCGGCAGGCTCTGGGTGTCGGCATAGGCCGGGGCGAAGATCACGTTCGGAAAAAGCGCGCTTGCACCCATCAAGGCGCCGGCGCTCATCAACCAGCGACGCAGGGGATTGGCGGGCTCGTCGTCGTGGCCGGGCGCGCCGGCGGGGGGCAATTGCTGCGTCATGAAGGTTTCCTTCTTGCTTTGGGAAGTGCGGCCGGCTGTTTCAGGCGGCCAGGCTGGTCAGGGCGGGAAGATCGTCGGGGTCGCGGCGCAGCAGCGTGGCCAGCAGTTCGCGGCGCCAGGCGTCGTACAGCGCGATATGGCCGCGCGTGTCCAGGCCGGTGGCGCGCTGGTTCAGTTGCCAGGAATCGCGCAGATAGGGGCCAAGCCGGCGTTGGACGTCTTCGTCCGCCTGGATCAGGCCGGCCACCCAGTCTTCACGTTGCGCCGGTTCCGCGCGTTCCAGCCTGTTCAGCCACCATTGCGTGATGCGGATGCGGTGCGCCTCCTCGTCCGGAAGGATGCGGTTTTCGCCGAATTCACGATGGCCGAAGTCCAGCACCCGCGCGGTCCGCCGGTTCACGAACAGGCGCGCCAGGATGTAGTGCTCGTAATGGAACTGCCAGGCCAGGAAGTTCTGCCAGTTGCGCAGCGCAAAGCCGCCGATCAGGTCCCAGGATTCCTGCACGCCTTGTTCGACTTGCGCGAGCGGGTCTGTGCCCAGCAGCGCCGCGGCGCGCCCGCGCGAGAATTCCGCGTGGGCGGCGTCGTCGCCAAGCTGGCGCGCCAGCGCGAACTGGAATTCGGTGTCGTCCTTGAACAGGCCGGCAATCGCGTGGGCGGCGACTTGCGTGATGAAAAGGTCATGCACCGTATTCCACACGGCATACTCGGCGGCGTTGCGGCGTTCGTTGGCGTCTGCGAGATCGCGCGGCGGATCGACGCGCGCGGCCGGGATGTGCGGCGCGACGGCAACGCGGATGTCGTCGAACAACCTTGTTTCCAACGCGCCGTCGTAATCCAGCGTCAGGGGCGGTCGGGGGAAATCCAGTTCAGGCATGGCGAGTGGCAGACGCGGAAAAGCCTCGACTCTAAGCAAGCGCGAACGCCGTCCGCAAACATTCTTTGGTGATTTCGTTATATGCGCGGCAGGGCTGCTAACAAAGGGCAGCCGGGGTGCATCCGGCATATACCGATTTCACATAACCGCATGAGAATTCCGTCCTTCCGCGTGCGGCGCGGCACCGATAGGCTGCATGTTTTCCCAATGCCGGGGCGCAACATGCCGCACGCTTCAAGCACCACCTCAATTCAGGACGGGGACGAGGCGCCGCGCCTGGTCCCTGCCGTCCGCATCCGGGATGATGCCCATGCGATCGAGGCCGCCCACGCGTTGGCGGCCGACTTTGCGCTGGGCGCGGCCCAGCGCGACCGGGAACGCGGATTGCCCTGGCGCGAGATCGAACGTTATTCGGCCAGCGGGCTGGGCGGCATCACGGTGCCGCGCGAATTCGGCGGCGCGGACGTCTCGCATGTGACGCTGGCCGACGTGTTCCGCATCATCAGTGCGGCGGACCCGTCGCTGGGCCAGATCCCGCAGAACCATTTCGGCTTCCTGAACCTGCTTCGCCTGACCGGCACGCCTGCGCAGCAGCGCCACTACTACGAAGGCGTGCTGGCGGGGCGCCGGCTGGGCAATGCCGGCCCCGAGCGCCACACCCGCCATACCCGCGACATCGAGGCGAGGCTCGTGCCGGACGGCGACGGCTATCGCGTCAGCGGGCGCAAGTTCTATTCGACGGGCGCGTTGTTCGCGCACTGGATACCGACCAAGGTGCTGGATACCGAAGGCAGGCTGGTCACGGTGGTCCTGGAACGCGGGGTGCCGGGCGTGTCCGTCGTGGACGATTGGTCCAGCTTCGGCCAGCGCACCACGGCCAGCGGCACCGTGCTGCTGGACAACGTGCGGGTCGAGGCCGGCAGCATCCTGCCCGCGTGGCTGGCGCAGCAAGCGCCGGTTCTGCTGGGGCCGTTCGCGCAGCTGATGCAGGCCGCGATCGACGCCGGCATCGCCGAGGGCGCATTGCAGGACGCGGTGGCCTTCCTGCGCGAGCGCTCGCGCCCCTGGGTCGAGGCCAACGTGGAGCGGGCCACGCAGGATCCCTACGTGATCGCGGATGTCGGGCAGTTGTATATCGATCTGCACGCCGCGCAGGCGCTGTTGACCGAGGCCGCGCAGGTGCTGGACGACGCCCGCGGTCGCACGCTGGACGCCGACGGCGTCGCCGCCGCCTCGATCGCGGTGGCGCGCGCCAAGGCGGTGTCCACCGAGGTTGCGCTGGCGGCCAGCGAGAAGCTGTTCGAACTATCGGGCGCGCGCGCATCGCTGGCCGAATTCAGCCTGGACCGCCATTGGCGCAATGCCCGCGTGCACACGCTGCACGATCCCGTGCGCTGGAAGTACCACGCCGTGGGCAACTACGTACTCAACGGCCAGCGCCCCAACCGACATTCCTGGATCTGAGCCATGCCCACCGACAACATCTCGTCCCTGGCGCAGCGCCGCGCCGCCATCATCGACACCGACGCCCAGGCGCTGGAAGCCGCGCGCGCCCTGGCCGAGGACTTCGCGCGCGAAGCGTCCAAGCGCGATCGCGAACGCCGGCTGCCCTTGCCGGAGCTGGAGCGCTATTCGCTGTCCGGCCTGTGGGGCATCACGGTGCCGCGCGAGCATGGCGGCGCCGGCGTGTCGCGCGTGACGCTGGCGGAAGTCACGGCCATCATCTCGGCAGCCGACGGTTCGCTGGGCCAGATTCCGCAGAACCACTACTACGCGCTGGAAGTGCTGCGCGTGAACGGCAACGCGGACCAGCAGCGCCGCTTCTATGCCCGCGCGCTCGCCGGCGAGCGCTTCGGCAACGCATTGGCCGAGACGGGCACGCGCACGGCCGCCGAACGCCGCACACGCCTCACCGCCGACGCCGAGGGCGGATGGCGCATCAATGGCAGCAAGTTCTATTGCACGGGTGCGCTGTATGCCCAATGGATCCCCACGGCCACGGTGGACGACGACGGCATCCAGCGCCTGGCCATCGTGCGCCGCGACAGTCCCGGCGTTGAGATCATCGACGACTGGTCGGGCTTCGGCCAGCGCGTCACCGGCAGCGGCACCGTGCATTTCAAGGATGTCGCGGTGCCGGCTGAAGACGTCCTGCTGTTGGCCGACCCTGCCGCGCCGCCCAACACGATCAAACCGCTTGCGCAGATCATCCATGCGGCGATCGACCTGGGCATCGGCCAGGCTGCGCTGGCGGACGCCGTGGCCTTTGTGCGTGACCGTTCGCGCCCGTGGATCGACGCCAACGTCGAGCGCGCGGCGGACGATCCGCTGACGATCAGCGAGTTCGGCCGCCTGTCCGTCCGCCTGGACGCGGCGCGCGCCCTGGTCGCGCGGGCGGGCCGTCTGCTGGACACGGCCACCGCCGACGGCACGCCCGCCCACGTGGCGGCAGCCGCCATCGCCGTGGCGGAAGCCCGCGCGCTGACCACCGAGGCCTCGCTTGCCGCCGGCACCAAGCTGTTCGAACTGGCCGGCACGCAATCCACGCTGGACCACCTGAACCTGGACCGCCACTGGCGCAATGCGCGCACGCACACGCTGCACGACCCGGTGCGCTGGAAGCGGCACGCCGTGGGCAATTACTACCTGAACGACATCGCGCCCGGCCGCGTGGGCACTACCTGATCCTGACGGAACCGCACATCATGGCGAAGAAGCAAATCCTCCTGAACGCGTTCAACATGAATTGCGTGGGGCACATCAACCACGGCTTGTGGACCCATCCGCGCGACACGTCGACGCAGTACAAGACGCTGGAGTACTGGACCGACCTGGCCAAGCTGCTGGAACGCGGCCTGTTCGATGGCCTGTTCCTGGCCGACATCGTGGGCGTGTACGACGTCTACCAGGACTCGGCTGACCTGACGCTGCGCGAATCGATCCAATTGCCCGTGAACGATCCGCTGCTGACGATTTCGGCCATGGCGGCCGCGACCCGGCACCTGGGCTTCGGCGTTACGGTCAACCTGACCTACGAGGCCCCGTATCTGCTGGCGCGGCGCTTTTCCACGCTGGACCATCTGACCCATGGCCGCGTCGGCTGGAACATCGTGACCGGCTACCTGGAAAGCGCGGCGCGCGCGATGGGGCTGTCGGAACAGATCGCGCACGACGAACGCTACGATCGCGCCGACGAGTTCCTGGAGGTGGCCTACAAGCTGTGGGAAGAAAGCTGGGACCGCGATGCGGTCAAGGCCGACAAGCGGGCGCGCGTGTATGCGGACCCCGCAGCCGTTCGCCGGGTGGACCACCAGGGCAAGTACTACAAGGTGCAGGGTTTCCACCTGTCGGAACCATCGCCGCAGCGCACGCCGGTGCTGTACCAGGCCGGCTCGTCAGGCCGCGGCCAGGCCTTCGCGGCGCGCCACGCGGAATGCGTGTTCGTGTCCAGCCAGACCAAAGAGGGCTTGCGCAAGCTGGTGGCCGAGGTGCGCGAGTCCGTCGCCCGCGAGGGCCGAAATCCGCGCGACATCAAATTCTTCATGGGCGTGACGGCGGTGGTGGGAAGGACGCAAGCCGAGGCGCGCGAGAAGCACGCGGAGTACTTGCGCTACGCGAACCCGGAAGCCGGGCTTGCGCACTACGCGAGTTCGACAGGCATCGATTTTTCGCGCTATGGCGCCCAGGAGCCGATCCGGTACGTGAAGAACAACGCGATCGAGTCGGCGGTGAAGAACCTGACGGTGACGCGGACGGACCGCACCGTGACGGACTTGCTGGCGGACATGGCGCTGGGCGGCAGATACTCGGCCCTGGTGGGCAGCGCCGCGCAAGTGGCCGACGAGCTGGAGTCGTGGGTGGCCGAAACGGATATCGACGGCTTCAATCTGGCAAGGACGGTGACGCCGGAATGCTATGGCGACTTCATTGACCTGGTGATTCCGGAGTTGCAGAGCCGGGGGTCTTATAAGACGGCCTACGCCGAAGGCCCGCTACGAGAGAAGCTGTTTGGGGCGGGGAGGGCGGAATTGCCGGTGGAGCATGTAGGCAGGAGGGGGGTGCTTAGTGCGTTGTAGGCGTGGCTGAGGTTTTTTTTGGGGGTTGCGTTGGGGTGGCTTCGTAGGACGCCCATCGTCGGGGTTGGGCTGATGGCGCGCGCCCACGATTGCG
>NZ_DBHKZA010000075.1:0-29863 GCF_057314935.1 Achromobacter sp. | reverse complement strand
GCGAGCGGGGCATCGAACATCCCGTGCGCGTGGGCGTGCCGGGCCCCGCCGGTATCGCGGTGCTTGCGCGCTATGCCGCGTTGTGCGGCGTCAGCGCGTGCGCTTCGATGTGGTCCAAATACGGCATTTCTCTGGGCAAACTGTTCGGCACGGCGGGGCCGGATGCTTTTGTGGATCGCTTGGCCGCGGGACTTACAGAAGAACATGGAGAGGTGAGCCTGCACTTCTTTCCATTCGGAGGCATCGCACAGTCTGTGAAATGGATCGCGCAGTACCGTGCCAACGGCCAGTAACTGCGCGCGTTGCCGAGAGCCGTTCGCGTGGCCGTCAAGCGTGGCGAACCAGCTCAAGACGCCTCAGGGGCGGGGGCCAAGCAGGTCGGCAAGGCCGATGGCTTTGTATATCTCGGCACGCATGCGGTCCGCGACGGCGTTGACGACTTCCGCGCCGTCCTGCGAGGGATCCACGTGGACGCGGAAAGGACGCTTGCCGTGGGGAAGGCCGACGACGCGCACGATCTGGCGGGCGACTTCTTCGGGATCCGCATCGCTGGGTTCCAGACCCGCCAGACCCTCGAGCGCCCTGGCGGCCACGCCGGCATAGGGACCTTGCTCGTACTCGGCGACGATGTGGGTGTCCTCGGGCTTGCCCGAATGGGCGAAGTGGTTCGTGCCTTTGGTGAAGGCGCCCGGCACCATGATCGTGGTTTCGATTCCCCAGCGGGAAAGTTCGGTCGAGTACGACACGGCCAGCGCATCCATGGCGGCCTTGGCCGCGAAGTAGGGCGCGAGGAAGGGGGGCGTTCCGCCCCGGGTCGAGGATGAACCCACCCAGACCAGCAGCGCCTTGCCCTGTTTGCGCAATTGCGGCAACGCCGCCCGGTTGACGCGTTGCGCGCCCAGTACGTTCACGTCGTACTGCTGGGCCAACTGTTCCGGAGTGAAAGCCTCGGCCGGGCCGAAGACCATATGACCGGCGTTGTGGACGATGACGTCCAGCCTGCCCGCTTCGGCTAGGACTTGTCCAATGGCGGCGTTCGCGGAGGATTCGGACTGCACGTCAAGTTCGACGGTGCGCAGGTCCACGGCGTTGTCGGCGGCCCATTGCGCGGCTTGCGCGATGCGGGACGCATTGCGGCCGGTGGTCGCGCGCATCGACGCGTAGACGGTGTGGCCGGCCTTGGCCAGCGCTTTTGCGGTCATGAGCCCGAAGCCCGACGAAGCGCCGGTGATCAGGGCAATTTGGGAAGTCGTCATGGCATTGATCCGGTGGTTGAGTTGACGGGATCAATTCTGGACTGTTCCGTTTGGAAGATAATTGGGCGGTTATGAGGATAATAATTTCATTTGCTTTAACAATAGCGAATGGAGCGCTCCTGTTTTCCCTGCCCTGTGCCCAGCGGGCAGGCGTCACCGCGCAAGATCGAACCACCCCTGGGCGGCGATGCTGCCATTCACGCACAACTGCACCGCGTGCCTGCCGGCGTAGTGCGTGCGTGTCGTGAAGTCGCGGATCTGCTGGCTGCGGCTGAGCGTGATGGCCTGGCCCGGTTCCAGGGTCAGCTCTTTCAGCCTGAACGCCTTGAACGTGGCGGCGCCGTTTTGCCGCACGTAGCCGATGCGGTACAGGACGATCAGTCGCCGGGGCGCGGACGCGGTCGAGCGTAAGGTGCAGGCAAGGGTGAGCGTATCGCCGAGCACAAGCCGGGCGGGCGTCACCTGGAAGGCGTCGACCTCGATGTCTGCGGTGGATTCGGCGCCCAGCATCGCCAGCGCCTGCGCGCTGCCTTGCTTGACCAGCGTGCGCAGGGCATGGCGGATGATCCATCGCGTGCGCGGGTCCTCGATCCCCCATTGTGCCGCGCGTGCAAGCACCCATGCCGGATTGGCCTTGGTGATGTCGTTCAGGTGGTTGGCGACGGACCGGCGCACATACAGGCTTGGGTCGGCGCGCAGATTGTCGAGGATCGGGGCGGCAAGTGCGGGAGACGCTTCGAGGGCGCCCAGCCGGAACGACCACGGCAGACGCGGCCGCGTGCCTTCGCTGGCCAGGCGGCGCACGGCGTCGTTGGGGTGCCGCGACCAGGCCGTCATGATTTCCAGCGCGCGGGGCAGGTCGTCGCGCAGGAACTCGCGTACGGCGAATTCCGACGTGCCGAACGGCGTGAAGAATTTCAACGCGTCCATGGAGCGTTCGAAGGCCTGGCGGCCATGCTGGCCCACATAATCGGGCGCGACGAGCGACATGAAGCCGTTGCCCAGGCGAGGCGCCGCTTCCATCAGCAATGCCAGCACGCCTTCATACCCGCCAGGCAGGTCATGGGCGCCCGCGGCGACGGCATCGCTGGCGCGCCGCACGCGCTCCATCAGTGTCAGCGCTTCCAGGCCGTCCAGCGCGGTGGAAAGGAACCGGCCGGTGTCGAAGCCAGCGCATATCGATTGAAGTACGGCTGACAGCTCGCGTAACTGCGCGGGCCCCATCGAATCCTTGAGCGGGGCGTGGGTCTGGGTGGGCATCGGGCGGGGATATTCCTGGGTCGGGCCGGACACGGCCGGGCGGGGGTTGCCAGTATCGGCGATCGTCGTGTCAGTTCCTGTCAGCAGCTTGCACGGACGCGCCGCGCTCATCTCATTCGCCGCGGCTATCAATCAGGCGGCCAAATCATATTGGACGCTTCCGGGGCCTCTGCCATAGCCTGAACGCACGTCAACTCTCCTGAATGCGCCCGAGACAAGCCACAGCGCGCTTGAAGACCCGCATGGCCGCGTCTTTGCCTGGGAAGCCGAGCGCGACGTTGAACGCTGCAGCCGAGTCGCAAGGCAGATTGACGCCGGCCGTGTCCTCGACAATACCCTTGCGCATGAGCCGCAAGCGCCATTCGGCGGATTCAAGCACTCGGGCCTGGGCAGGGAATCGGGCAGGTGGGGCATGAACGCCTACCTGGAACCCAAGACGCTGCTGGTGGGGTAAGCGGTCGGGAACGCGTGTTCACAAGGGCGCGCGTTCAAGCGCATCAGACTGATCAGAAGCATTGAGGTACCATCGTTCGGCAGCGATCCTGTGATGTCCTCGAGGGTGGCCCACATGCCGTCTTCAGCGACGCGCACAGAGATTGCATCAATGCCAAACGAATCCACAAAAGGAAAAAGACTGATGCGCTTAAAGGCTCTTGCCCTCTGCTTGATGGCCGGTTTTGCAGGTTCGGCCGCCGCCCAAGACAGCACCCAATCGTTGCAGCAGGCGTTCAAGCAGATACCGCAAGTGGTGCTTACGGCCCCTGAAGCGATGCAGATATTTTTTGTGGACGTGCAAGCCTGGCGCGGGCTGGAGAAAACCGGGCCTTCAGCCGATGGCATGCGTAGATTGGCGATGGCGCAGTGGATCAGCCCGCTTCAATCCGTGGGATACGGCCTGGACCAATGGTCGACCAACGCGAAAATCCCTTTCGATGAACTCTCTTATTTCGCCGCGTTCGGCCAGGCGCCCGGCACGATCACCTATTGGGGGATGAAGGACGCGAAATCCGTGGGAGGGCTGGTGGATCGCCTCAAGCAGGCCGATTTTTCTGCGGTGGGCGGTGACGTCCCCGGCGTGCTCGCCAATGGCGAGGCTCAGAAGATCGATATGAAAAAGGCCAATCCCCGAGACCCATGGAGAGGCTCGATGGGCAAGGCCAGCTTTGTCCTGCCGCTGGACACCGCGTTGGTTCAGGCGCCCGCCGCAACGGGAATGAACATACTGGCCAAACCGACGCCGTCGGTGGCCGACAGTGAAGTCGTTGCCGCATCGGTTGCTGGGTTGAAGGAAGTTGTTCCTTCGGGTCGCGGCCACATTGTGCAGGCCGCGGTCATTTCGCCTGTCCTGGGCCTGGAAGGCGTCGATCCGGCGAAGGTATTGCCCGCGACACCCGCAGACCTGGTAACGGCAAAGCGCAATCTTGAAGCGGCTGCGGCATCCAGCGCGCGCGGCATCCCGCCTTACTTCTCCGGCATCCTGGCAGACGCCCAGATCAACAACGTACCTGCCGTGGTGATTTCGCTGGCTTACGCGGATTGCGCCACTGCCAAGCAGGCCGTTGACGGCATCGGCGCGGCATGGAAGGAAAGCATGGCTGGCGCAGTAGCGGCCACGGTTTCCGGGCGTACCGTCCAGGCCGGCAGCCTGTGCGCGGCGGTCGTGAGCATGGCTTCCCCCAAAGCCGAGAACGCCGGAAACCCGATCCTGTCGCAGGTGATGAACCGCTATATGCAGCGCGATTTCAAGGTGCTGCAGATCGGCGCGTCACGCTGATTGCCGGATGGGTCAGCGCGGGGTGAGGAAGTGCGTCATGCGCGCTATTTCCTCATCCAGCGCACTGCGGAAAGCAATGCCTGCGGGGGCTTTGCCCGTCACATAACCGAACGCGGGCGCCAAGCGTCCCTCGTTCGCTGACACGTTGGCCCAGCCGATCACCTCGTCATGCCATAGCATCGGCAGCGCGTAATAGCCGAACTGGCGTTGCGCGGGCGGCGTGTAGGCCTCGAACTTGTACGTCCAGTCCCAGAGCAGCGTGAAGCGGCGCCGGTCCCAGACCACGGGGTCGAACGGGGCCAGCAGCCTGAGCCGGTCATCGACCGCGTACCGGCGCGAGCGCGGGTTTTCGTCGGCAGGCCAGTACCAGGTGGTTCCATCGATGCGGCAACTGGCCAGGTGCTCGCGCGCCAAGCGCAGCGCCGCCTGGATTTGCGCGGTCAGGTGCGGCGCCCCATAGCCCAGCAACCGCAGCAGATAGGTCAGGCTGGCGGCGGGCAGCGGGGCGTATTTGCGGACCACCAGGTCGATCAAGGTGGCGGCGCGCCGAACACCGCCGGCGGGGCTATCGTCCGCGGGCGGATGCGCGGCGGCCTCGTAGATGCGCGTTCCACTGTCGCGCCGTTTCACGCGCAGCAGGCCGCGATAGTGCATGCCGTCCAGCAATTGCGTGCTGGCGTTGCTTGACCCTCCCCAATAGTTTTTCACCCGCCCGTGTTGGAAGTGCTGATCGACTTGGCGCGGGTGGACCGCGCCATGTTCACGTACGAAGGCCAGCACGTCGGCGGCCTTGCGTTCGGTTTCGGCATCCCAGGCCTTCCTGGCCTGGCGGGGATGCATCAGCGCCAGGTGTTCGCTGGGCAGGAAGCCGTAGTTGACCAGGCAGTCTTCGTCGATCGCCAACCGCGTGTAGCGGCGCTCCAGGTCGCCGGCGCGGTAGTCCTTGACGCGGTGGCGCAGCGTCAGGTCCTGTGCCCGGGCGGGGGCGCGGATCGGGTCGGCCTGCACGAAGCCCAGGCGCCGGATCGCCGCCGGCAAGGTGACGGGCGTAAACAGGCTGCGCGCGACCGCGTAGCGGCGCAGGTCTTCAAGGCGGGATTCAGTAGGCATTTGGGAATTCAATCACTGTGAGAACAAGGCCCGCTCATCGTCAAATACTTCAACCAGATAGTCGACAACCGTCCTAATCGGGAGGTCCTTGCGGTCCTGCCTTCGAGTCAGCAGCATGATCTCGCGCGGCGGCGGCGCCTCGACCAGCTTGCAAGGCGCAAGACCTGGCGTTGTCCGTCCGATGTAGTGGGGCAGCAGCGCAATCCCCACGCCTGATCTGGCCGCGGTCGCCTGCGCAACCTGATTGTTCGCCCGAAAGACCATGCGTGCCTGCGGAAACTGGCGGGCAAGCCAAATCGCCTCGGGCAGATAGGCGTTCGCCTCGTCGAACCCGACCAAGACAGGTTCCGCGCCGTCTTCGATTCGTTCACAAAGCGCTGGCGTCCCGTAGAAACCGAATGCCATCAGGCCCAGCGGCTTTGCGATGAAGTCGCCGTCCTGGGGGCGGCCCAGGCGGACGGCGATATCGGTGACATGCCGTTCAAGGCTGACCGAGCGCAGGTCTGTGGCCAGGTCGATGTCGATGCCGGCGTGCTGCAGCGGCAATCTGGCCAGTCTGCCCACCAGAAACCCCTGAGACAGGGCGGGGGGCGCATTGACCCGGACAAGGCCGCGCGGGGCGCCATCCGCGCTGCCTCTGCCCAGGGTGTGGACGGCAGCCTCCATGTCGCTGGCGGCGGCCAACGCGTGCGTTCCTGCCGGGGTCAACACGTATCCCTCGGGTCGGCGTTCGACCAGTTTTTCCCCTAGCGTGGCCTCCAAGGACTGAAGGCGGCGCGAGATCGTCGAATGGTTGGTCGACAGCGCCCGCGCAGCCGCGGACAGGCTGCCGTAGCGCCCTAGCGCGAGGAATACGCGGATGTCCTGCCAGTCGGGCTCTGTGCGTTTTTTATCAGCCATTGAGCAAGAATAGCGGATTTTCGAACAGGTGCGATGCGCCTAATGTACGGGTCACGCCAACCCCAATACAGAAGGAAGCATCATGAGCAACGAACAGAAAGTCGCCATCGTTACGGGCGCATCGCAGGGCCTGGGCGAGGGTATCGCCCGTGCATTTCTCAGCCGCGGCTACCGCGTCGTCGGGACGTCCCGGTCCATCCCGCCGTCGGACAATCCGAACTACCTGACCATCGCGGGCGACATCGGCGATCCGGCGACGGGAAGGCAGGTTGTGGAGCAGGCGTTGGCCCGTTTCGGACGGGTGGATACGCTCGTCAACAACGCCGGCATTTTCGTCGCCAGCGAATTCACGGCATATACCGAGCAGCAATACCGGGACATGGTGTCGACCAACTTGAATGGGTTCTTCTACACCACGCAGCATGCCGTCGAAGCGATGCTCAAGCAGGGCAGCGGCCACATCGTGCAGATCACCACGACGCTGGTCGACCACGCAAACTCCAACGTTCCGTCGGTTCTGGCGTCGTTGACCAAGGGCGGCTTGGCCGCGGCAACGCGTAGCCTTGCGATCGAGTATGCCTCGCGCAATATTCGCGTGAACGCGGTGTCGCCGGGCATCATCAAGACGCCCATGCACGCCCCGGAAACGCACGGCGCGCTGGCCGCATTGCATCCCATGAAGCGCATGGGCGAGGTCGCCGACGTAAGCCAGGCGGTACTCTATCTGGAGGATGCCGGTTTCGTGACTGGCGAGATCCTGCATGTGGACGGCGGGCAAGTCGCGGGCGCCTGACCGTCGAGAAGGCCGACCCCTACAGCGATGCAATCAACCGGAGAACACAGATGCCCTACGTGAATATCAAAGTCACCCGCGAAGGGACGGCGCCCGGCGCGACGGCGACAACGCCCGAGCAAAAGCGCGCGCTCATCAAGGGCGTCAGCGACTTGTTGTTTGAGGTGCTGGGAAAGCCCCATGCGTCGACCTTCGTCGTCATCGACGAGGTAGACATGGAGAACTGGGGCGTGGGTGGCGTCACGGTGCCGGAATACCGGGCGCAGCAGGCCAAGGTCGAACGGTAGGTCCGCCGACATGGCATCCGGCTGCGGTTTCGGGGTTCCGGAGCGGTAGTCGGATGCCTACTTGACAGGGGTATCTGTGCCCCTGATGCAAGGGCTATTTGTCCACCGACCGCATATCGCAGGTCGTTTCCTGGGAGGTGCAGATGCCGCGAAACCAGGCTCGTCCCTGCGTGCGGTCCTTGGGAGCCAGCAGCTCCCAGTTTTCGCTTTGGCGCATCTCGTAATCCAGCAGTAGCCACTCGCCCTGGCAGGCCACGATGCCGCGCAACGTGGCGCGTTCCGTGAGCCAGTCGCTGCCCAGGTCCAGCAGCCGATCGCTGCCGGCGTCCGGGCGAGCGTATCCCCGCGCCGACTGGATGCCGACCTGCGCATCCGCTGCTTCGATCCAACCTTCTCCCCGGTACACGGGCCGGGGGCGGCTTGCTTCGTTGCCGGTCATATCGTCGCTGGCGTTTCTGATCTTTAGCCACCCGTCGCGCGCCTCGCTCACGTCGAAGGTGACGCTGTAGTAATCGATGTGGTCGGGATCAGGATCGTCGCCGCGGGTCGTGGGCAGGCTGCCCACCGTTTCGGCCTGGGGGGAGGGTGCAGCGCGCACTTGGATCACGGGCTTTTTGTTGGTCGTCCAACCAGAGAAATTGCAGGCCGTCGGGCCCGGCGGGACCCAGGCTGCGACCTTGGACGCCGCATGGGCGGTGAGCGCGGGCGACATGGCCAGTGTGGCAAGGGCGAGGAAAATCCGTCGAACAGTCATGGGGTTGATCTGGACCTCTGCTGAATGCCGGTTGGAGGAGGTTGCAGGCCGGTAAAAACGTACCATAACAAGCAGCGGCGAGTTCTGCTTGGTCTTGCGCCCGGCCAACAGTCACGGCAATCGAGGGGCTATTGCGCTGCTGACGCGGGCACCTGCACGGCCCGGCTGGCAGGCACCAGTTTCCGCCACCATGCTTCACCCGCGTGGGGCGCGTTCAGGTCCACCCGCTCGCCCATTTCAGGCGTGGTCAAGGCCACGTTTTTTATGGCGGCCAGTTCCGCCACGCGTTCAAACGGTTCCTGCCAGGCATGCATGGCCAGGTCGAAGGTGCCGTTATGAATCGGCAGCAACCAGCGTCCGCGAAGATCAAGGTGCGCCTGGAGGGTCTGTTCCGGCTGCATGTGCACGTAGGCCCAGCGCTTGTCGTAGGCGCCGGTCTCCATCAGCGTCAGGTCAAACGGCCCAAAGGCGTCGCCGATGACCTTGAAGCCGTCGAAGTAGCCGGTGTCTCCGCTGAAGAACACGCGCAGATCCGCATCCTGGATGACCCAGGATGCCCACAGACTGCGGTCGCTGTCGGTCAAGCCGCGGCCCGAGAAGTGCTGGGCCGGCGTGGCCGTCAGGCGCAGCCCGTCGACTTCGGTCGATTGCCACCAGTCCAGTTGTTCGACCTGTTTCGGATCGATGCCCCAGGCGATCAACTGGTCGCCGACGCCTAGCGGGGCGATGAATCGGCCCGTCTTGCCGGCCAATTGCATGACGGCTGCGTGGTCCAGATGGTCGTAGTGGTTGTGCGACAGGATGACCCCCGCAATGGGCGGCAAGTCTTCAATGGCGATGGGCGGCGCATGAAAGCGTGCCGGGCCGAACCATTGCACCGGCGAGGCGCGTTTGGAGAAGACCGGGTCGGTCAGCCAGTAGCGCCCGCGCAGCTTCAAGAGCACGGTGGAATGGCCCAGGCGGTACAGGCTGCGGTCGGGGGCCGCGTCAAGCTGGGCGCGAGTTAGCGCGCGGACAGGAATGGGTTGGTCGGGAACCGTGCCGGTGGGCTTGTCGAACAGGAATGCCCACGTCAATTTCAGGCCGTTCCAGAAGCCCATGGGCGGGCGCGGGGATACGTTCCCGAAACGGCCGTCGCGGTGCTGGGGCGAGTCGGGGTAGCTCGGCTGAGTGCAATGGACGTAGGCGGTATTGGCGGTCACGGCAAGAATTCCAAGCAGTAAGAAGGCAAGGGCGTAGACGGAGAGACGCTTCATGGAAGGCATCTTGAATGTAGACTGCACAGTGTAGTTTTGTTTTTTTAAAAAGTACACTGCCCGGTGTAAAATAGCGTTTCTACCGCCTTAGGCCGTTCCATGCCCAATCCGCCCAAACGTCTGACCGACCGCAAACGTGAAGCCATCATGCGCGCGGCGGTGGACGAATTCCGTACGGCGGGGTACGAGGCCACCAGCATGGACCGCATCGCCGCCGCCGCGGGCGTTTCCAAGCGGACGGTCTACAACCATTTCCCCAGCAAGGAAGAGCTGTTCGGACAGATGCTCGAGCAACTGTGGGACAGCAGCGCCTCCAGCGTGGACTTGGCCTACCGCCCCGATCTGCCGCTGGATCAGCAGCTCAAGCAGCTACTGATGCAGAAGCTTGAATTGCTGGGCGATGCCAATTTCATCGATCTGGCGCGCGTGGCGCTGGCCGAGATCATCCATTCCCCCGAGCGGGCGCAGGGCATCGTGTGCCGGATGGGGGAAAAGGAAGGCGGCGTCACGACCTGGATCCAGGCCGCGATCGCGGACGGACGCTTGGCCGAAGTCGATCCGGACTTTGCGGGCCATCAGTTGCAAGGGCTGGTGAAGAGTTTTGCGTTCTGGCCCCAGGTGACGCTGGGGCAAGCACCGTTGAGCCCGGTGGAGCGTCAGCGGGTGGCGGATTCCGCGGTGGCGATGTTCCTGGGCTGTTACCAGCGCCGCAGTTGATGCCGGCGGGCGGCGTTGCACCGCCCGCGAATCCGGTATGAAACCAGCTCAGGCCTGCCGGCCCATGATGCTTAGCGCGACGGCCTCGGCGATCTTGATGCCGTCCACGCCCGCCGACAGAATTCCCCCTGCATAACCGGCGCCTTCGCCAGCGGGGAACAAGCCCTTGGTGTTGATGCTTTGCAGGGTCTCGTTGTCGCGCTTGATGCGGATCGGCGACGAGGTCCGCGTTTCCACGCCCGTCAGCACGGCGTCGTGCATGCCGTAACCCTTGATGGTTTTGTCAAAGGCGGGCAGCGCTTCGCGGATGGCGGTAATGGCAAACTCGGGCAATGCCGTGGCCAAGTCGGTCAGGTGCACGCCGGGCGTGTAAGAGGGCAGCACGGAACCGAACTCGGTCGACGCCTTGCCCGCGATGAAATCCCCCACCAGCTGGCCCGGCGCGCTGTAATCGCCGCCGCCCAGCTCAAACGCGCGCGACTCCAGCGCGCGCTGGAAATCCACGCCGGCCAGCACGTGCTCCGGGTAATCCTCCTCGGGCGAAATTCCCACGACGATACCCGCGTTGGCGTTGCGTTCGTTGCGCGAATATTGGCTCATGCCGTTGGTGACGACGCGATTGGGTTCAGAGGTGGCCGCCACCACCGTGCCGCCGGGGCACATGCAGAAGCTGTATACCGATCGCCCATTGCTGGCGTGGTGCACCAGCTTGTAATCCGCCGCGCCCAGGATCGGATGGCCGGCGTTCGGCCCGAACCGCGCCTTGTCGATCAGCGACTGCGGGTGTTCGATCCGGAAACCCACCGAAAACGGCTTGGCTTCCATGAACACGCCCTGGTCGTGCAGCATCTGGAAGGTGTCGCGCGCGCTATGGCCGATGGCCAGCACGACGTGGTCGGCCTCGATATGCTCGCCACTGGCCAGCGTCACGCCGGTGATCTGGCCATTTTCGCGCTGCAGCGTTTCCACCTTGCTGGAGAACCGGACCTCGCCACCCAGTTTGGTGATGGTGTCGCGCATGACTTCCACCATGCCCACCAGGCGGAACGTGCCGATGTGCGGTTTGCTTACGTACAGGATTTCTTCCGGCGCGCCGGCCAGCACGAATTCCTTGAGCACTTTTTCACCGTAATGCTTGGGGTCCTTGATCTGGCTGTACAGCTTGCCGTCGGAGAACGTGCCCGCGCCGCCTTCGCCGAATTGCACGTTCGACTCCGGGTTCAGCACGCGCTTGCGCCACAGGCCCCACGTATCTTTGGTGCGTTCCCGCACCGCCTTGCCGCGTTCCAGGATGATGGGCTTGAAGCCCATCTGCGCCAGCACCAGTCCGGCAAACAGGCCACAGGGGCCGGTGCCGATGACGATGGGGCGCTTGTTCAGGCTGGCGGGCGCTTGGGCAACGAACTTGTATTCGGTGTCGGGCGTGGGCTTCACATGGCGATCATCGTGAAACCGCTTGAGCAGCGCCGCTTCATTTTCGATGTCGATATCCAGCGTGTAGGTCAGCAGGATATTGTGCTTTTTGCGTGCATCGTAGCTGCGCAGAAAGATGGTGAAGCCGTGCAGGTCGCTGGCCGGAACGCCCAGTTTTTTCAGAATCGCAGCGGGCAATTCTTCGGGGGTGTGGTTCAACGGCAGCTTGATTTCAGACAGTCGCAACATGCTTTGGTCCAGATGAATGGGCGATCACAACGTCGCCAAACCGGGAATTGTACTGGACGGCACCTGACGGGACTCTAGCGAAAGGCCGTGGCATGGCCTCATTCGACGTCGTTTTTCTCCTGGAACGATTCGAGGAATTACGAGGCGGTTTTGCTCGGCTTCCTACGGACTTGGTGGGGGGATATCACTAAAGTATTGCTTGTCTATTGCATTCGCTGCGATGGCATAAGCCCGACGGCAACACATCGCGTGCGAACGAAACTGCGCATGCGGTGCGGCGCTAGTTCGCTGCCAGGGTCTTGTCGACCTTGGCGGTTAATCCTTTAGTCCCAGGAAAAAAACATGAAACGTAGTACTTTCGCATCTCTTTCTGCAGCCGGCGCATTGGTGGTGGCGTTGGCGCCGGGCGTCTCGCACGCCCAATGGGATGGCCAAGTCAAATTCGTGGGTAAGATCAGCGACGTCACTTGCCTGATCAACGGCAACGCGCCTGGCATGAACAACATTCTGGAAGTGCCCATGGGTGAGCACTCGCCCAACCTGTTTACCGGTATTGGTGTCAAGAGCCCGACCAAACCGTTCAATATCAGCCTGACTGCCGGTGGCGGTCTAGTGTGCTCAAGCAGCGCGACCGCCCGCGTCGCTTTTGACAACGATTCCGTTCACATTGACAAGGCATCTGGCAACTTGAAGATCTCCAGCACCTCGCCCGCTCGGGGCGTGCAGATCGAAATCTATGATGCCGGCAACAACAGCTCGGGCAAGATTCGCCTGGGCGTGGCCCAAGCGTCTCCCCAGCAAGTCGTGCTTACCGCTGCGGGTGGCACCCTGTCCTACTCGGCCAACTACGTCTCGACCGCCGCGACCGTCCTGCCTGGTACGGCCAATTCGATTATTCCGTTCATGGTTGCGTACGAATAATCGCTGGCTGAGTTAGTAGGGGTATCAATCATGACGCTAGTGATGCGTAAGGTGTTTTTTGCTATGGCGGCTGGCGTCATGACCTGGGCGGCTTGCGCCAGTTCGGCGCAAGCTGCTTTGGTGCTGATGGGAACGCGGGTGGTGTACCCGTCCGATGCCAAGGATGTTTCAATCCGGGCCCGCAACGAGGGTTCTGAACCCATGCTTACGCAGGTTTGGGTGGACGATGGCAGCGCGGGCATCGCGCCGGCAAATATGGTGGTCCCGTTCACGGTCTCGCCCGTTCTGACCCGGGTTGACCCAAACTCCAGCGCCCTTATCCGGTTGACCTATACCGGCGGTGAACTGCCAGACGACCGGGAATCCCTGTTCTACCTGAATGTGCTGGAAGCGCCGCCACGCAGCGAATCCACCACGTCGGCGATGTTCACCTTCAGAACACGCATCAAGATTTTTTTCCGGCCCGCGGCCCTACGCGACGGCCAGGAGGACGCACCCGCCCGGCTCGAATGGAAACTGGTCGGCTCGGGTGAAAGTCGGGCGCTAGAGGTCAAAAACCCGACGCCATTCCACGTGTCCATGTCTTCCATCGAATCGGTGGTGGGGGGCAAGCGCACAAGCGTTGGTCGAGGCATGGTCGAGCCCTATGGCACTCAGCGCTTCAAACTGCCCAAGGGCACAGGCACCGGCTCCGGAAAGATTCGCGTCGACTACGAAGCGATCAACGATTTCGGCGGTCGTCACACGTTGACGCGCGAGTTGTCGCGCTAGACGCCTCTGGCCGCGACGCTTCAGCGGCCATACCACTAAAGCACTTGTATCTGGATGGTTGGAATGTACGCTTCACTGCGGGGAAAGACACGTCTTGTGATTAGCCAATGCCGGGACGAACACGATTTCGGTCATGCCGCACCGCGGCTAAAGCCCAGGCGGTTAATCGTCGCGTTGGCCCTGGCTTTCAGTTCCGAGGCCCAGGCCGTAGAGCCCACGCGGCAGGTCCAGTTCGACCCCCAGGTTCTTATGCCTGGCCTCGGGGGCGACACCATTGACCTTTCCCGCTTTGAGCGCACCGGCTTTATTGCGCCGGGGAAGTACCGGCTGGAACTCTACGTCAACGGCAAGTGGCGAGGCACGCAGGATATCGAGTACCGCGGTTCGCAGGCGCTTGGCGGACAGCCCTGCTACGACGTGGGCTTTTTGCAGCGCGCAGGCCTAGACGTTCAGCGCAGCGCCCGCTATGCCGTCGAGCAAGGCCGGGTGCCGCTGGGCGACAACCCGGTTTGCGAGGAGCTGGACCGATTCGTGCCGGGTGTTTTGGTCAAGACCGATTTGGCAGAGCAACGGCTGTATCTGACCGTGCCGACCTATTACCTGCGCACCGAATTGGCCGACAACTACGTCGATCCAAGTTATTGGGACAGCGGCATCACGTCAGGAAGGCTGAACTACAACGCTAATGCCAACACCGTGGAAAGCCGCGGGAATCGCTACACACGGGCCTATGCAGGCTTGAATGCAGGGCTGAACGTGGGCGCCTGGCGCTTGCGTCACGTGGGATCGTTGACGTGGGGGTCCAGGGGCGCTGGCGCGGACTATCAGCGTGGGCAGACCTATCTCAGTACCGACATTCCCGCATGGCGTTCGCAGCTGCGCATCGGCGAAACCTCCACCAACGGCGATTATTTCGACGCTGTATCGTTTCGCGGCGTGAATATCAGTAGTGACGAGCGCATGCTTCCTCGAAGCCTTCGTAACTACGCGCCGGTGATACGCGGCACGGCGTCCACCAACGCCTCGGTATCGGTATATCAGCGCGGATTTCTCATCTACGAGGTCACGGTGCCGCCAGGGCCGTTTGCCATCGACTCCCTGCAGGCTGCGGGTTTCGGCGGCGATCTCGAGGTCAAGGTCGTCGAAGCCAATGGCGAGGAGCGTCGATTCATCGTGCCGTTCGCCACCGGCGTGGAGCTCCTGCGTCCGGGGACGACGCGCTATTCGGTCTCGGCCGGGCGCGCCATGTCGTCGGTCAACCGTAGCAGCGGTCAGAACATATTCGAAGGCGTCATCCGGCGCGGCCTGAGCAATATGGTGACCGGATACGCAGGCCTGGCGGCCAGCGACTATTACGGTGCTGCGATGGGCGGGATGGCGCTCAATACGTCGTTGGGCGCACTTGGCGGCGATGTGACCGTGGCCAGTGCGAACCTGCCGGCTCAATCCACCATTTCCGGTTCCAGCTATCGCGTTGCCTACAGCAAGAATCTGCCAAACAGCGGAACCAACTTTTCGTTGGCGGCCTACCGGTACTCCACCAGAGGCTATGTTGGCTTCAACGAGGCGATCGCCATGCGCGATGCGGGTCGAGGCAGACACTATGGCGACCTGGGACGGCCCCGCAATCGTTTCGACCTCAATATCAGCCAGCGCCTGGGTTCATCCGGCGGAACGCTATACGCCAGCGGGATCGCAACGCAATACTGGAAGCGCTCTGGCAGTGCCGTGAACTACAGCATGGGGTACTCCAACCAGTGGCGCGATGTGTCCTATTCGTTCAGCGTGCAGCGATCGCAAAGCATATGGCCTGGTAGCGCGGTGTACAGGGCGGGCCGTGAACGGAACACGGTGCTGGCGTTCAACCTATCTTTTCCATTGGGTCGCTCCGCACGTGCGCCTGTGATGAATACGTTCGTCAGTCGAGACAGCCGGGCTGGCACCAACGTGACCACGGGCGTCGGAGGAACCCTGGATCAAGCCGGTGATCTTTCGTATTCCGTGTCCGCTTCCCGAGACACCCGTGCCGGCAGCAATTCGGCCAACGGCAGCCTGGACTACCGGGCGCCGATGGCCAGCGTGGGCGCCAGCGTTTCCCAGGGAACGGGCTACCGGCAAGGCAATTTGCGGGCCAATGGAAGCGTGCTGGCGCACCAAGGCGGGCTGACATTTGCGCCCATGATGGGCGAAACCGTGGGGCTGCTGTATGCGCCGGATGCCGAGGACGCTCGAGTCGGATTCGGGCAGAGCAAGATCGACAGCCGTGGGTATGGCCTGATTTCAAGCCTGTCCCCCTACCAGATCAACACCGTTGAGCTGAACCCGGGCGACATGTCCGATGACGTGGAATTGATGAACAGTTCCCGCACCGTGGCGCCGCGAGCGGGGGCGGTTGTGCTGCTTTCCTATCCCACCCGGCGCGCGCGGCCCGTGCTGATCGACAGCACGCGACCCGATGGCAGCACGCTTCCGTTTGGAGCGGAGGTGTTTGATATCGCCAGTGGCGAGTCCATCGGCGGGGTGGGCCAAGGCAGCCGCATTGTCATGCGGGCGGCGCAAGACCAAGGTTCCGTTCGCGTAGAGTGGGGCAGCAAGCCCGAGCAGCAATGCCAGATCGACTATGAATTGCCGCAACGCGCAAGAGGCGTCAAACAGGACGGCTTCGACACGCTGCAACAGACCTGCCACCCCGTGCCCGTGCAAGCACGGCCGATGTCTCCGCTGGCGCGCCGATGAGCACATACAACCGCGTGTTTCCCAAGCGATGGTCGATAGCATGGCTGCCGTTGCTTCTGTGCCTGCCGATGGCGGCTGCGTGGGCTGACCTGGCCGTAAGCGGCACCCGCTTCATCTACCGCGAGGGGGCAAAGCACGTCTTGGTTCCTCTTAGCAACACCGGCGAAGCCCCCATTCTTGTGCAGGCCTGGCTAGACGACGGCGGGGCTGAAGCGGACCTTAGCCGTCTGCAAGTGCCATTCGTGCTGATGCCCACCCTGTTCAGAATCGACCCCGGCGAGCGTAAAGCGTTGCAATTGCGGTATACGGGCGAGGCGCTGCCGCAAGATCAGGAAACGGTCTTGCGGATCAACCTTCGGCATACGCCATCCACTGGCCAATCAGAGAACAGGCTGCAGGTGGTGTTGAGCTATGTGATGAAAGTGTTGTACCGCCCCAAAGATCTGCCGGGCACGCCCCAAGATGCGCCAGGGCAGGTGCGATGGACTTACCACCACGGGACGGCGCAGGGCGCGCCCTACCTGCAGGCCGAGAACCCCACTCCGTACAGCGTGTCCCTGGCGACCGTCCGCATTCGCGGCAGACAGGGGGCCACCGAATTGAAGGGCCTGACCCTCATGCCGAAGGCGGTTGAACGGTTTTCGCTTCCCATGGACACGGCCGCGCCGTCCCCGGCGGGCGACAAGCTGGAATTTGAGGCCGTCGACGACCTGGGCCTTGTGGTGCCCGGTGCGGCAACGCTGCGCGCCGCATCCCCCCGCTAACGATTTCTATGCGTCCCGGCCCAGCGGGAAAGGGGCGGACGCCACCTCTTGGAGTACATCAGCGATGAAAACAGTCTCGATTCTTCCTCGCCTTGGACGGCACGGCCGGCAACTGGGCTTGGGCGTCGCGCTAATAGCGGGTTCGATAGGAGCGGCGCAGGCTCAACCCCGCGATTACTACCTACGCTCTTGCTCGCTATTCCAATTTTCCGCCAGCCCGGTCGGGGGGGCGACCCCTTGGGTCAAGACAGGCCTGGACACGTCCACGGTTGACAACGTGATCGCCACGCGCACGTTGAGCCTGAGCTCCGAGGGGACTTTCGTGCGTCGAGACGACACGGGGGCCAAGCCCAAAATGCTCATCGGTGGAAGGTGGTCGGGAGGGCCTCCGTATGCGGGTGCCCTTGTTCCCACCAACGTGAAAGGGTTGGGCATTCGCGTCAAGAAAGGCTCCGCCGTGGTCAAGGCAGAGCGAATGGATGATTTTTTGACGCTGTATACCGCCAGGATCACGTCCTCGCTCCCGCCGTTGGTGGTAGTGGGCAACAAAGAGCAATATGGCACTTCGATCGAGATAGAGCTGGTGGTGATAGGGGATGTGGCGCCAGGCACACACACTGTGACGGGTCTGGATCCCGGGTGGAGCAGCACCGTGTTTGAAGCCGTGACGCTGCAGCGGCCCGAGGCATTGGCACCGGACGTGGGTGCACATTTGGTTGCGCCCCTTGACGATGGACCCGTGCCGCCGGGAGGGGGCGTCCAGTGCTACCAGCGCCTGGAATACGACGTCTCGGATATGTTGACCCTTGAGGGTGGGGGGCCGGTTATCGAAGCCACGTGTACAGTGGACGCCAAATTCACAGGCGCGGGGTTCACGCTGCCGATGAACACCCACCGCGTCAGCGATTTTCCGAACGATGGAGATGTTGGCCGGCAGGTTCCCTTCAGTGTGTCGGTAAATAGTTGCGCGGCGGGGGCCAAACCCAGGATTGCGTTCAATGCGCAATACGGCTTGGTGCCGGGCGCCTCGGGCAGCGTCCTACAGCTCAAAGACGCGGGTCACGTGGGGGTCGCAAAGAATCTTGGCATTATCCTTACCCGGGCTGGCCAATCTTCTGCGTTAAGTATTGGTGATGGCCCTGGCACCGTCGGCACCAGATACGATTTTGACAACATTCCTGCCTCGGGCGTTGCTGCGAATGCCATGGCTGAGATCGCCTTGGAAGCCCGTTACAAGCGGGTAGATCAGTCCGGCGTGCGCGGTGTCCAGCCCGGCGCCGCTATTAGCCAAGTCAATTTCAAGATTTTCTATGATTGAAGACTGGACGCATACCGGCTGAGCGGTAAGCGCAACTTGGCCGCCGCGTTGTCGCGGCGGCCAAAGCGTTCATGCCGGCGCAACCGCGCCGGCCGGTCAACCCGCCTTTATCACCAAGACATATCGATCATGCCGTAGTTGGCGCCCGCCAGCGGTACCTGGCTAGCAGATGCAGACACGGTGTTGCCCAGCATCGCGCCAGCGTTGACCCCAACAAGCGCCCCGAAGATTTGGCTTTGGCCGGGGGCGAAGTCTACCTGGGTGGATGTTTGGGAATAGGTGGCTTGGCCTTCGTTCAAGCCGACCAGCCCGCCCATTGTCATGCCATACCCCCAATAAGAAGACCAGCCCGATTGAGAGCCTGTGACGCGGCCGGCGGCGGAAGAGTAGTCGATTATGCCTCGCAGCAGATTGTGGCCCACCAGGCCCCCGACGGTGGCGTAAGAGTCGCCCGCCACGATGCCGCTGGCGTATCCGGCCGTTATCGTTCCCGAGTTTTGCCCCACCAATCCACCTGCCACGCTGTAACTACCGGCTTGCACCGTGCTGGCTGAGCTAGAACCCGAAATGCGTCCGTGATTCTCTCCTACCAGACCGCCTATCGTGGCGTACTCGCCCGCTCGGACATCGGCGACGCTTGAGACACCATACTCAATGGTGCCGCCGTTGGCCCCTACAAGGCCCCCGATGCGGGTGCCCGAGTTGGGGTAATAGGCGTTGACCGTGGCGCTGCTGGCCACGCCGTTCTGGATCACGCTACCGTCGCCGTTGTAGCCCACCAGGCCGCCGATGTTGCCGGCATTCCAGTTATCTTCGACGCCGTCGCCACTGGCCTGAACATTGCGCAAAGTGCCGTTGTGGTTGGCGCCGACCAACCCGCCTGTGTTTGCGCCGTTGTAGTTGTCGACCTTGCCGGAGGCTGTGGAGTCTGAAACGGTGCCACCGGTATTCAGGCCAATCAATCCGCCGATGGTGCTGTTTGTAGTGCCCACGACTTGGCCGCTGCTATGGCCTTGGGTGATAACGCCGCTGTTGATGCCGACCAAGCCACCCGCATTGTTGGCGTTCGACGCGGACACCGTTCCGGAACTTCTGACGCTGTCGAGAAGACCGTTGTGGTTCACCCCCACCAGCCCGCCGATATTGCGCTTGGCGCTGTAGGAAACGACCGACGATGTACTGCCCGAATTTTGGATGACGCCGCCGTTGTTGGCGCCAGCCAGCCCCCCCATTCCGCCCAGGTCGTTAGTCAGCAGGTTTCCGCTGACCGTGCCGGACGTATGGCTGTCGAGGATGGTGGCCAGGGAAGACAAGCTTGCCTGGTTGATACCGACCAATCCGCCCAGGGTGTGGGTTGCCGAACCACTGTAGACCTCCCCCGCGAACGTCGAATTACTGATGGTGCCGCCGTCGTTGGTGCCGACCAGGCCGCCCGTGACGTTGAAACGATAATTGTCGCCATAGACGGTGGTGGCGGAGACGCGCACGTTGTCGATCAGGCCGGCGTTGCGGCCAGCCAGGGTACCCACGGACAGGGGCATGGCGCCGGAGTTGGATGAACTGACGGTCATGGAGGTCAGGGCCAGATTGCGAATAATGCCGGCCGAGGACGAAAATAATCCGACGTTGCCGCCACCATTGACCACATTGAAGCCGGTCAGTGTGTGGCCCAGGCCGTCGAAGGAACCGTTGAAGGTGGCGTAGGCGCCACCGATCGACTGGAACATATCCGTGCCGTGCAAATCCACGCCCAACACGTAGCGACCGTTAAGGTTGCGGTTGACGGCTTGCAGATCATGCTGATTCTGGATGATGTTGTGAGGGATGTCGTTCGACAGGAAAGCGGCGCCGTCCCCGTTCAAGGTGATGTTGGCCTGGGATCCGCCCAAGAAATAATTGGCGGATGCCGGGTTTGAGGCGGCTGGACCGGTGCCGTTAGCGGCAGTGGTGGTGTTCAGCGCAAGGCGGTTGCCACTGCCGCTTAACTTGATCTGGTCGTTGATCTGGATGCGATCGTCCGCCTTGAGGAGCAGCGCGCTTCCCGTGCCGTTCGTTGCCACGGTGCTGTTCAGAACCGTCTTGCCCGAGGCGCCGTGTTGCGCGTTCAGCGTCAGGCTGTTGCCGCTGCTCCAGTTGATGGGCGCGTTGACCTCCACGTCGCCGACAGTGCTGACCAGTTCGATGTTGTTATCGGCCAGGTTGCGGTTCAGCGTGTTGGCGTGAATCGTCGCGTCGACGATGGCGGGTGTGCCTTTTTCGACCTTGACTTCGCTAGCGGCGATCTTGACGTTGCCGGTATAGCCATTGATGGCTCGGGTATCGAAGGTGGTGCCCATTCGGACACGAACACGCTGACCGGATGCTTCAATGGCGCCGCCGTTGCCAGGGCCGGTGAACGCATTCGCGGTGAGCCGGCCGGCCACGTCCACGACGCCTCGAGCGCCCCCGTCCAGCACGATTTTGCCAGAGGCGTTGTTCAGCATGTTGGCTTCGATGATGCCGCTATTGTTGACGACCGTCGTCAAGGGCGAGGCATTTGCGTGCCTGGCCTTTAGCAACACTTGCCCGTCGCTAGCCTGGATCATCCCCGCATTCTGCGCCAGGGCCTGGGTGGACGCGGCATTGACTTCCAGCTTGAGCAGGCCGCTTCCCATGCTGACGGTGAAGCGGTCTCCCGCGCCCAGGGCGACCGTGCCGCCATTGGCGCGGATCATGCCGCTGTTGAGAGCGCGCGCGCCCAGAAACACCACGTCACCGCCTTGGGCGGTGATCCGCGCGCCGTTGTTCTCGACGAAGTTCGTCCCGCCGCCTTCGAAAATGAATTCGCCGTTGGTGTTGTTGTAGAAAAGATCGGGGTTGACCGATCGTGTCGAGGCCACCAGCCCGCCCACGTTCACCTGGGCTGCGCCGTTGAAGACGATGCCCTGGGGATTGACGATGAATACCTTGCCGCTCGCATTGAGGCTGCCATTGATGAGGGAGGGGGAGGCGCGGGACACATAGTTCAGGACCATGTCGCTGGCCTGCTGGTTGAAGGTGAGGCGTTCGCCGTAGTCGACGCCGAAGCTGTCCCATTTGATGACGGCCTTGGGCGTGGTCTGGCCGACGACCATATCCTGGCCGATGGTCTGGATGTTGGCCGTGCCATGGGTCACGACACCGACGGTGGGCAGCGCGTTCGCCGCCGGCATCAATGCCGTCAGCCCGAGCGCGACTGCCGCCATGACGCCGGCGCGTACGCCAGAGCAGCTGGACTTGCCGCGTTGCTTGGCGGATTCGCCGGCGACGCTCCAGCATCCCTTGGATTCATTCCATACCACGGTATAGGACTTGTTCATGTCTTCCTTCTTGCAAGTGACGCACGGGAGAAGTTCCGTGCGGGGTTGAAAAACGCGTAAACGCGTCGGGGTCAGAAAAGACGGGTGGCCTGGAACCACAAGCGCGGTTCGCGTTTGGGGCCTTCTTGTCGATAGTTGTTCTGCTCCAGCGGCCATGCCGCGGTCAGCGTGATCTGGTGCTGGCGGCCGGTCTGGATCAGACTCACGCCCGCGGCCGACAGATGCTGGCTGTTGCGGCCGCCGATCCTCGGGCGTTTGTTGAGCCGCACGGCGCCCTTGTCCACGAAGGCCGCCAGTTGCAGGCCGGGAAGCGGCAGGTAGCGCAGGTCCAGGCTGCCTTGCCAGCCTTCATCTCCGCTGCCGGCCCCATTGGGAAAGGCACGTACGCCGAATGGCCCGCCCAGGCTGAATTTCTCGGAGCTGTCCAGGTTCTTCGATGCCCGTTGCGCGCTGAGTTGCGCGGACAGCATGAAAGGGTCGGGCAGGTTCTGCAGGCGCAGCAGGGTGAGGTTGGCCTTGCCGAACCGGCCGGCCGCGCGGTTGTAGAGGCGGTCGCCCTGGCGGCTGGCTGCGTCGCGCAGCTGCAGTGAGCCGACGCCGTAGGACAGGTACAGGGCATTGCGGCCGCCGCCCAGGAAGGCGTCGTCGTTGTTGCCGCTAAGGGATGCCGTCCATAGGCCGATATGCTTGCGGCTGACGACGTCGAACAGATCCATGGCGTCGCGCATGCTCTTGTCTTCGTACTGCAGTTGCGCCTGCAGATTGATGCTGCGGCCCCGCAAGACCGGTTGCTGAACGAAGACGCTCGCGATGGAGGCGTTGCCGTGCGCTTGCAGCAGGTCGAAATCCCTGCCCAGGCGATAGCTCATGTTGGAGACGCTGGCGCCCAGGCGGGTCAGGCCGGGGCCGACCGGCACTTGATAGGCCATGCGGTAATAGCGCTGCTTCTTGTCGCTGGTCAGCAGGCGCAGGTTCAACTGGTCGCCCAGGCGCAGCGGACTGTTCACGTCCAGGCTGCCGGCCAGGCGAAACTCGCCGGTGTAATAGCCCCCGAAGTTGTCGGCGTCCAGGCTGCCGGCCACGAGGGGGCCGGGGTCGGCATCGATGAACAGTTCCGTGGAACCGGGGGCTTGCCCCGGGCGCAGGGTGCCCTGGACCCGGACGCCGGGAATGTCGTTGACGAGCATCAGGCGGTTGTCCAGCGCTTCAAGGTGCACGACGTCGCCTGGGCGCAACGGGGAAAGCGCCCGACGCAGGACCGAGTCGCGAACGCGAGTTCGGTTGGTGAGCGTCAGGCCGCCATAGACGCCTTCCTGAATGGCGATCTGGACGAGGCCATCGACGATTTCTTGCGGCGGGAGGTAGGCCCGGGCCAGTAGATAGCCGTGGTCTTGATAGAACCTGGTGATGCGGTCGGCGGCGGCGCGCAGGCCGTCAAGGTCTTGCTGCGTACCGGTCAGATCGGCTAGCAGGGCCAGCAGATCTGCGGCCGGAAACACATGATTGCCTTGCAGATGAAAGCCGCTGATGGCCACCTTGGGGCCTTCTGATTGGCCCGTGGCCGAGGGCCGCGCGGGGGCAGAGCCCGACACGTCCAGACCGGGTTGCGAAGCCGGCGGGGCAAGCGCGGGCAGCGTCGATTCAAGTTCGCGCAGCGACCGGCCGGCGTCAGGTATCTGAGCCGGCGTCGTGGTATGTGACAGCGCCAGCAGAAGTCCGCCGATCCCCTGACAAGCTCGGTGAGCCAGGCCGCTACGGAACGGAAATGGATCCGAGGGAAAAGAAGGGGGAGATTTTTGGCGCAGCAGCGCCACGGCGTTTCGCAATATCAATTCGTTCTAACCGTCTTTCGCAACGGTCCTCTCTGGGTCTTTTTTATTGTTCGAGCGAAAGGCCGCTACCTTTGCTCAGCGCGTGCGACAAGGGCCCGGGACAAGCTCGTTCCGGTGTCGTTGCCACATGCGATGACTATAGGTATGTGTAAGACGAAGAGAGTTAGTAAGACTACGAGATTGAAGTGCGGTGTATTCGGAAAATAATTTAGCTATGCACGTGATTCTCTAGAACTTTTATTGAGGTTCGTGCGGACTTCGGAGAATTGGTGTTGTATTGCGGGAATTAGTCCTAGATATCGAGAGGGTTGGGGGTAATTGAGTCCTAAATTGAGGGGTGCAGATCGTCTGGTAAATAAATTGGAAGCGCATTTGGCATGAGGTGCCGTCTACAATTAAATCGGTGTTGATGGTCCTGCGCTTGATAAAGGGGAGAGTCCTGGTGTCTGAAGCCCATATATTCGTCGCACTGGCCGATGACCATCCTGCCGTATCCTTGGGGGTGCAGGCGGTGTTGAGCGAAAACCCCGCGATTGTCATTGTTGGCCACGCCAAGGATTCAACGGAGCTCGTTGAGTTGCTCAACGAAAATCGCTGCGACTTACTGATTTCAGATTTCTCGATGCCCGGCGGAAAATACGGCGACGGTTTGGCGCTGGTGTCGTATCTGGCGCGAAACTACCCGAATCTGCGCACGATCATTCATACGATGTCCGATAATCCCATGTTGATATGGGCGCTGGTACGGCAAGAGATCATGGGGGTGGTAAGTAAATGCGATTCTCCCAGTCATCTTCTGAGTGCGGTGAATTCTGCATCCGCCGGTCGACGGTACTATTCGCCCGTGATTCAGGAACTCTTCATGCACAACATGAGGATGGGTGACGTGGAAAGGCTGACGCCTCGCGAAACGGAGATCGTCCGGCTATTCTGCGCGGGGGGAACGATTACCGACATCGCCGGACTCGTGCATCGCAGCGTGCAGACGGTAAGCACCCAGAAGCGAAGCGCGATGCGAAAGCTGGGTGTGACAACTGACGCCGCGCTGGTTCGGCACGTGCTCAGCAACGGAATCAAGACGTCGCTGGACATGCCCGGCGCCACTGACGCCGAGCCGGCTGGCTAGCTGCAGCACGACGGGGCGGCATCGGCCACCCAGCACGTCAGAAGAACTCGTCCAGCAGGCAATAGAACTTGATGCGTTGCGCGTCGGGCGCGACGCCATACTCGCGGAAGAAGGGCGCAACCCATTCCTCGCCGACATTGCGGGCGATGCTGCGCGCAGCCAGGGCAAGGTCTTGAAAGCGGTCTGCGATGCCCAATCGGCCGCAGTCGATGAAACCGGTGAAACGGTTACCGTCGACCATGAAGTTCGGCAGGCAGGCATCCCCATGCGTGACGACCAAGTCATGTGCCGTAGGGCAGGTCGATAGCAGTTCGGCCAGCACCTGGCCGGCTGATTGCCCCAGTCTTTCATCGTCAAAATCCGCTTCATCAACCAATCCGGCGTCGACGCGCCGTTTTGCGTCAGCGATGCGGGGCGCCAGCCTGTGGTCGAACGGGCAGGATGCAGTCGGGACGCGATGCAGGTTGCGCAAGGCGGTGGCCAACAGGCCAATGACTTGGCCCGGGGGCAGAGGGGCACTGGCCAGGTCGCAGCCTTCCAGCGCAGTCATCAGCAGCCAGTGGCGGCCACCGTCGTCTACGGAATCGAGCACGATGGGGGCCGGTTGGCCGATCTGCATCAACCAGCGAAGGCGATTGATCTCGTCGGGCAACTCGTTCACGGAGCTGGCAGATTCTGATTTCAGAAATAGGTCTGGCTGGCCGGGACGCCGCACGCGGAACACGTCTGCGCGCGACTCGCCAATGGACTGTTGTTCGATGGCGGCATGAGCGAAGCCGTCGCGCCACTTGGCGGGCAGGGCGATGCGGTTGCAGTCCGTTGTATTGAGCGATTCCATTGGCTTGCCAATTCTCTATGCGGCTTCAGAGCGAGCTTCGACATGATAATCAGACTTGGCCACACTTGGCGCTATCCGCGCCCGAAATCGCTTTCGTACTGTTGCCACGCGTCCCGCGCGCTGGCGCCCTGATGGATCATCGCCATCAATGCCCGCACCACCGCCGCTGGATTAGCGTGCTGGTAGACGTTGCGTCCGTACACCAGGCCCACCGCGCCCTGGTCCAGCAGTTCCCATGACCGGCCGAATACGCGTTGCAGGTCTTCACGGCCGCCGCCTCGCACCAGAACGGGGCATCGAGCCGCCTGTACCACGCGGTGGAAATCGCGGGTTTCGGTGGTGGGATCGGCCTTGATGATGTCGGCGCCCATTTCGCGAGCCAGGCGCACCAGTGTCACGATCTTTTCGGCGTCGCCGTCCACCATGTAGCCGCCGCGGGCAGAGTGGGGCGCCATGACCAGCGGTTCGATCATCAGCGGCATGCCGTAGCGGTCGCAGTCGGCCCTGACGCGCGCGATGTTCGAGACGCATTGGCGGAACAGGTCGGGTTCGTCGGGCAGCATGAACAGGTTGACGACGACGCAGGCCGCGTCCATTTGTATGGCGGGCAGCACCGGGTCCTGGGTGTTCTGGAGCACGGCCCACATCACGCGGTGCGTGGTGGCGTTGTAGGGGTTGCCCATGTCCAGGCGCATCACCAGCGCGGGCTTTTCACGCCCCGGGCGCTGCTGCAGCAGGCCGGCTTGGCCGTAGTTGAGCTGGATGGCGTCGGGGCGCGCCGCGGCCAACTGGTCGATGACGGCGGGCATGTCTTCCAGGCCGTCCAGGAATCCGGGTTCGTTGCAGACGCCGTGGTCGACGGCGATGTCCAGGCAACGCCCGGCGGTCAGCAGGCGGTTCAGGCGCGCTTCTTTGTTGTGCGTCATGGAGGTTTCCTTGTCCGTCAGTCGAGGGTGGCAAGATGGCGGGCGGCGGCCGCGTCGATGGCGGCGAGGGCGGCCGTATCCAGCCTGAGGTCGGCCGCGCCGGCGTTCTGGATCGCCTGCGCGGGCGTGCGCGCGCCGCACAGGGCGGTGCTGACCCCGCCGTTGCGGGTGGTCCAGGCGATCATCAACTGCGCGTACGAGCAATCCAGGCGTTGCTGTAAGGGAGCCAATGCCTCGAAGAAGGCTTTGAGCCGCTGGCGGTTGGCAGCGGAAAAGCGCGGGTTGCCGGCGCGCTGATCGTCGCCCGTGAATTGCCGGTCGGGGTCGATCGGGCCGGCCAGCAGGCCCAGCGCCAGCGACGAATAGCCCAGCGAGGCCACGCCGTGGTCCCGGCATGGGGGCAGCAGCGTGGATTCGATGTCGCGGTCGATCAGGCTGTAGCGTTCCTGGATGGCGTCCACGGGGCCCTGCTCCAGGTATTCGGCCAGCGTCTCGGGCGTGGCGTTGCTGATCCCGATGGCGCGGATCTTGCCCTGGCGCTTCAGGTCAAGCAGCGCGCCCATGGTTTCGGCGACCGGCGTGGTGCTGTCCTGCCAGTGCGTGATGTAGAGGTCGATGTAATCCGTTTGCAGGCGGGCCAGGCTTTGTTCCACTTCATGGAAGATGGAGGCGCGGCCCAGATGGCGGTGCACCGGTTTGCCGTCTTCGTCGAAGAAGTGCGCGCCCTGTTGCGTGTGCCAGACCAGCCCGCATTTGGTGGCGATGACGGCGTCGTGCCGGCGTCCTTTCAGCGCGGTGCCGACCAGGCGTTCGGCATGCCCCAGGCCATAGGCGGGCGCGGTATCGATCAGGCGGACGCCGGCGTCCACGGACGCGCGGATGGCGTCGATGGCTGCGGCGTCGTCGCCGCCGCCCCACATCCAGCCGCCCATGGCCCAGGTGCCCAGGCCGACGGTTTCGCATTCGATGCCGGACGCGCCCAGTGTTGTGATGTTCATCGGTGTCCTTTCTTGACGTTCATAAGATGGTCGACGGTGACGGCGGCCAGCAGGATCAGGCCCTTGACGACGTCTTGCCAGTACGGCGAGACATCCAGCAGGATCAGAGAACTGGTGACGACCGAGAGCAGGGCAAGACCCAGCACGGCGCCCAGGACCGTGCCGGAGCCGCCTTTCAGGCTGGCGCCGCCGATCACCACGGCGGCGATCACGTTCAGTTCCATTCCCAGGCCGAAGGTGGGCGTGGCGGCGCCGAAGCGTGCGGTGTAGACCACACCCGCCAGCCCCGCGAGTGTCGAGCACAGCACGGTGACCCAGAACTTCACGCGGCCTGTGCGGATGCCGGAATACAGGGCGGCTTTTTCATTGCTGCCGGTGTAGAACACCTTGCGCAGCAGCGCCGCCCGGCGCAAGGCGAAGTCGCTGACGATGACGATGGCGGCGAAGATCAGGATGACGGCGGGGATGCCTCCGATGACGCCCTGGCCGATGAACTTGAACTGCGCCGGTAGCGAGAACAGCGACTGCGGCGTGCCCTGCGTGATGGCCAGCGACAAGCCGCGCACGATCACCATGAAGGCCAGGGACGCGATGAAATGGCTGAGCCCGATGCGGGTCACGCACAGGCCGATCAGCGCGCCCACGACGCCGCTTGCTGCGATGGCGGCCAGGCTGGCGGTCCATGGGTCCACGCCCATCAGGAACAGCTTGCCGGTGATCACCATGGCCATGCAGACGACGGAGCCTACCGACAGGTCGATGCCGCCCACGATCACCAGCAGGGTCATGCCGACCACGACGATGCCTTCGATGGAAAACGACAACAGCATCGCGCGTATGTTTTCCCAGGTCAGGAAATGCGGCGACGCGAAGCTCATGCCGATGGCAAGGAGCGCAATGATCAACAACAGGCCGGCTTCGCGCATGCTTGCCAGCCGGTGCCGCAACGGGACCCCGGTGGCGGGGCGCGCGGGCGTCAGTCCGGCGTCATGCTGCAGAACGGCGTCGGCCGCGGGGGAGGGTTTGAGTTCGGACATCAGATCGTCTCCTGGGCGCTGAGGCCCGAGGCTAGTCTCAGCAGCCTTTCTTCAGTCATTTCGCTGGCCGCCAGCTCGCCGGCCAGGCGGCCGTCGCGGATCACCAGCGCCCGGTCGCATAGCCCGATAATTTCGGGCAGTTCGGAAGAGATCACGACCACGCCCACGCCCTGGCTGGCCAGGTCGCGCAGGATGTGATGGATCTCGGATTTGGCGCCCACGTCCACGCCGCGCGTGGGTTCGTCCATCAGCAGCACAGCGGGGTTGGTGGCCAGCAATTTGGCGATCGCGACCTTCTGCTGGTTGCCGCCCGACAGGCTTGCGGCGTCGATGGCCACGCCGTCGGACTTGAGCTTGAGCCGTGCGCCCAGCTCCGTGGCCAGGCGCCGTTCCGCGCGTCGCCGCAACAGGCCGAAACGCGAACTGATGCGGGCCAGCGCCATCGACGATATGTTCTGTTCAATGGGAAGTTCCAGGAACAGGCCCGCCGCCTTGCGGTCTTCGCTGAGGTAGGCGATGCCATGGCGCAGGGCGTCGCCGTAGCGGCGGATCCGCAGCGGTTCGCCTCGCAACCGCACGCTGCCGCGCCGCGCGCGCCGCAGACCGCACAGGGTCTCGGCCAGTTCGCTGCGCCCGGCGCCCATCAGGCCCGAGATGCCCAGGATCTCGCCGCGCTTGAGCGTGAACGAGATGCCGTGCACGCTGACGTCGTCGGCGATGCCGTCGACTTCAAGCAAGGGGGCGGCGTTACCGCCTGCCGCCTGTTTGGGCGGGTAGTAGCAGCCCAGGTCCCGCCCGACCATGCTGCGCACCAGCGCATCCGGCGTCAGGCCCGACAGCGGAGCGCAGAGTACGTCGCGGCCGTCGCGCAGGACGGTGACGCGGTCGCAGTGCTGGAAGATCTCGGCCATGCGGTGGCTGATGTAGATGATGCCGATGCCCTGTGCTTTCAGATCGTGCAGCACGCGGAAGAGGGCGGCGGATTCCACTTCGGTCAGCGCCGCCGTGGGTTCATCCAGGATCAGGACTTTGCAGTCCAGGGTCAGTGCTTTGGCGATTTCGACCAGTTGCTGGCTGGAGATGCCCAGGTCGTCCACGCGCAGGCCAGGGTCGATCTGCTGCCCCAGCCTTGCCAGCACCTGGGCGGCGCGCGCATTCAGGCTGGCGAAGTCCATCCAGGCGCGCGGCCGGGTGGTGATCTCGGGCATGAAGATGTTCTCGGCTACCGTGGCGTCGCCGCACAGCGCGATTTCCTGGTGGACCAGACCGATGCCCAGCCGCATGGCGTGGGCCGGCCCGTCGATGACCACGCGCTCGCCGTTCAGCCGGATGTCGCCCTCGTCAGGCGCGTGGATGCCGTCGATGATTTTCATCAACGTCGACTTGCCGGCGCCGTTCTCGCCGCACAGGGCGTGGATTTCGCCCCGTTGCAGCGAGAAATGCACGCCGGCCAGCGCGCGCGACGCCCCGAAACGCTTGGCGATGCCGT
>NZ_DBHKZA010000074.1:13835-30256 GCF_057314935.1 Achromobacter sp. | reverse complement strand
CCACACCGGGCGTCAAAAGAACCTCGCCCCGCCAAACGCGAAACGCCACCCCCCCATATCCCCACCCGCAATAAGCATATTCCGACACCAAATCCAGACAGGCGTACAATCCAGAAAGTCGTTAACACGACATGCAGTACGTCTTCAGGGCGGGGTGCAATTCCCCACCGGCGGTATGCCATGCAATGTGGCGAGCCCGCGAGCGCCCGGCGTCCTTCACGGACATCGGGGTCAGCAGATCTGGTGAAATGCCAGAGCCGACGGTCATAGTCCGGATGAGAGAAGATGTGCCGGCACATTCCCGATTGCCCGGGCACGCTTGCGCCCGGACGACCGTATTGCGTTCGGCTGTCGATTAGCCCTGAAACGTTTTTCGCCCCCTTCACTTGCGAGAGCGTTTCAATGTCCACCCTCAATACCCAGCAGTCCCGTCCCAGCCTGGCTTCACAGCCCTTCGCCGCCCGTCTGCAGCGCGCCCTGCATCACCTGCGCCTGGGCCGCCCCGTCATCCTCATGGACGACTTCGACCGCGAAAACGAGGCCGACCTCATCGTCGCCGCCGACAAGCTGACCGTGCCCGTCATGGCCCAGCTGATTCGCGACGGCAGCGGCATCGTCTGCCTGTGCCTGCCCGGCGAAACCCTCGACCGCCTGGAGCTGCCCCCGATGGTCCAGCGCAACCAGAGCCGCTTTGCCACCGCCTTCACCGTTTCCATCGAAGCGCGCGAAGGCGTCAGCACCGGCGTATCCGCCGTCGACCGCGTCACCACCATCCGCGCCGCCATCTCGCCGTCGGCGCAAAGCGAAGACATCGTCAGCCCCGGCCACGTGTTCCCGCTGCGCGCCCAGCCCGGCGGCGTGCTGACCCGCCGCGGCCACACCGAAGGCTCGGTCGACCTGGCCGTCCTGGCCGGCCTGCGCCCGGCCGGCGTGCTGTGCGAACTGATGAACGCCGACGGCACCATGATGCGCGGCGCCTCGCTTGAGCGCTACGCCGCCCAGCACGGCCTGGTGGCGCTGACCATCGCCGAACTGGCCGACCATCTGCAAAAGCTCAAGGACGGCCAGGCCGAAACCGTGGACGACGAAGTCCTGGAAATGGCGGCAACCGTCTAAGTCGGGCGAAAGGCATCGAGGCCGTGCGGACCACGGCCCCGATGCTTTACCCCGCAATGCTTCAACCCGTGATGTGTCGGCCCCGATGCCTCATGCCCCGGCAGGGCGCCTCAACGCCAAGGCCACAAGTACGGCGGCCAACGCGCACGTTCCGCCCATCAGATACACCGCGCCATACCCCTGCGCGCCCGCCAGCCAACCCGCCGCCGGGCCGCTGATGCCCAGCGCCACGTCCAGAAACGCCACATACGCACCCATCGCCGCGCCACGGCTTGCCGCCGGCACACGACGCACGGCCTCCACGCCAAACGCCGGGAACGCCAGCGAATAGCCCGCGCCAGTCAGCAACGCGCCGCCATACGCCCACATCGGCGTGGCGCCCGACCAGATCAGCCATTGGCCCACGGCCTCGACACCCACGCACACGAGCGCCACGCGCGCGCCGCCCAGCTTGTCCGGCAGGCCGGCGAAAAACACCCGGGCCAGAATGAAGCCCACGCCGAACGCGCTGAACATCCACGCCGCGCCGTCCCAGCCGCGCTCCGCGAAAAACAGGCTGACGAATGCGGTGATGACGCCGAACCCCACGCTGGTCAGCGCCAGGCCCATGCCCGGCAACAGCACCATACCCAGCACGCGATAGAAGGGCGTGCGCACGCCGCCCACGGCCGCCACTCCGCGCTGCGGCAGGACCAGCCCCAAAGCCGCCAGCGGAATCAGGACCGTCGCCCACGCGATGCCCGCGAAGCCCGCCGCGCCATACAGCCGCATGCCGGCGGGCGCGCCCAGCGCATACGCGGCGTAGATGGCCACGCCCACCCAGGCCATCACGCGACCGGCGTTCTGCGGCCCCACGCGGCCCACGCCCCAGCTCAGCGCGCCGGTGGCGATCAGGCTCTCGGCGCACCCCATCAGGGCGCGACCCGCCAGCAAGACGGCCAGCGCCGCCTGCGGCTGCGCCGAGAGCGCCTCGGCCAGCACGTACAGCAACCCGGCCGCAGTACCCAGCACGAAGCCCGCCACCACGGCGCGTTTGGCGCCGCGGCGATCGACCAGCGCACCCGAATACGCCCGCGACAACAGGGCGGCGGCAAACTGCAGGCCCGCCACCACGCCCACCACCAGGGCGCTCATGCCCAGCGTGCCGTTCACGTACAACGGCAACACGGGCATCGGCAGGCCGACCATGAAAAATCCGATGAACACCGCCAAGACCAGCGGCAGTAACTGCGCAAACACGGAGCGCACGGGTCCGTGGGCCGCAGGCAATGCCGCGGCCGTCGAAACATTCGACATGAAAAATCCTTGAAAGGGTCATGACAATCCGAAACCATCGCGGAGAATTCGTCGATGGCATAATCCGCGCTTGCGGGTGACGAATCAGATTGCCTGCTGCAAATTTTATGAGCCGAAGCTCAGGTTTGATACTCGCCTTTCCACGCATCCATGACCGACATCCCACAGCCCCGAAAATCGCCGCGCCAGCTTAGATCGCAGCACACCGTCGACACGATCCTGCAGGCGACGGCTCGCGTTTTGGCCGCGAACGGCTATGCGGGCACCAACACCAACCTGATCGCCGAAACCGCGGGCGTCAGCGTGGGATCGCTGTACCAGTACTTTCCGAACAAGAACGCACTGATCGCCGCGCTGCATCAGCGCCACGACAACCAGATGCTGGACGTCATCGACATCGTGCTCAACAGCAACCCCGCGGCCACGCTGGAAGAACGCGTGGCCGCCATCGTCCAGGCGATGCTGCACGCACACCTGCTGGAGCCCGCGCTGCACCGCGTGCTGGAACGCGAGTTCCCGCTGTTCGACACGCCGCGCGAACACAGCCTGGCCGATCAGGACATCCATCGCCGCATGCGCCACTTGCTGGAACTGCACCGGGCCGAGATCGCGCAACAAGACCGCGACCTGGCGACCTATGTGGTGCTGCGCATCATGGAGTCTCTGGTGCATGCGGCGGCGCTGGAACCGCCGGCCGGGTTTTCCCCGGAGCAGCTTGAACGAGCCGTGGTGGATGCGGTGATGGGATATCTGGCGACGCCGGGCGGCGCCGCGCCGCGCAAGAAGGCAAGCGCCGCGAAGGCCGGCAAGCCGGCGGCGCCGGCCAAGAAAGCCACGCGCCGGAAAACTGCAGCCTGAGTGGCCGACGCGCAGACAGCGGTCAGCGCCTGGCGGTTTGCGACTAGCTGTAGACGATTCGCTGCAGGCGATCAGCGGCTGGCGTCTTCGGCCATGCGGGCCAGGCAATCGGATGCCTTGCCCACCACGATGCGGGCGCTGCACGCCAGCATCAGGTTCAGGTTCAGGCCGAAGTCTTCCACGGTGTAGCCCTCGGCATCCACCATGCGCGACACGCCGTCGTCGGCTGCCGCCCCCACCGCCACCTGGTCGACCAGCGAACCGGCTTGGCCGGTATAACCCCATACCGGTTTGCCGCAAGCGATGGCATAGCCCACCTCGAAGGCCGTGCCCGAATCGGGTTCGGCGCCGCGGAAGGCATTCAGGTTGGCCATCACCATGTCGGCGCGCCGGATCAACGCCACGTTCTCGCGGTAGATCCACTGCGCCAGCGCCGGCCCCGACAAGTCCTTGGGCGCCATGTTGTCCAGCGGGAACAGGCCGTCGAAACCATAGGTGGCGCACAACGCCTTGAGCCGCTGGCCATGCGCCACGGCATCGGGCAGGAATACGTCGAAACCCGCGAGATACACGCTGCGCATAGGGGCTTACTCCGGTTCTGAAACGTTGAAGGCTTCGCCGGTGGCGAAAAACGAACCGCCGGCCAGATAGTGGATCGAGCGCCGGTCGTCTTGCGGGAAGTGCCAGCGGTTGTCCGAAAACGCGTCCGGGGCGGCCCACGCGGCGACGACCTCGCCGATGAACAGATCATAAGCCTGTTGGTTGTGCGGTTCCGGCACGACCTTGCATTCCAGCCAGCCCAGGCAGCCGGCCACCAGCGGCGCGCCGATCTTGCTGGCGGGAAACGTCGACAGGCCGCAGGCCTGGAACTTGTCTTCGCCGCGCCCCGATTCCGAACCCACTTTCAGCGTGGCGGCCGCTTGCGCGCGTGACGGGATGCACAGCGCGAATTCCCCCGACGCTTCGATCAGTTCGCGCGTGTAGGTGTTCTTGTCCACCACCACCAGCATCTTGGCCGGGTTGAAGTCCAAGGGCATCGCCCAGGCGGCCGCCATGACGTTGCGCGCGTCGCCGTGGGCGCTGGTCACCAGCACCGTGGGCCCGTGGTTCAGCAGCAGGTAAGAGCGGGGCAGGTCGACGGCTTGAATGTTGGACATGGCAGGGGGGCTTAAAACATGCCGTTCTGATTGGCGGGGTTTTCGGGGATTTCCTGGCTGACGTCCCAGTGCTCGACGATCTTGCCCTTATCCACACGGAAGATATCCACAACCGCCTGGCCGCGGTCTTCCGGTGAGTCGCGCCACTGGTTATGGATCACCACCAGATCGCCCTCGGCGATCACGCGCTTGATCTCGACGATGGCTTGCGGATGCTGATCGAAATAGGGCGGGAAGAAATCCACCATCGGCCCGACGCCGTCGCGCATGTAGGGGTTGTGCTGCACGTAGTTGGGGCTGACGTACAGGCGTACCGCCTCGTCGATCTCGCGGTCCTGGAACATCATCCGGAAGAACGCCGTGACGATCTCCTTGTTCGACTGGGGCGCAGCCGCAAGCGCTGGCGACGCCGCCAGGCAGTGGGAGGCGACCAGCGCACAGGCGGCCAACGATTTCAACTTCATACGCATACAGGACAACTCAGGATGACGCCGGCTGGCGGCCTGCCAGTTTACAAATAAAAACGCAGGTTCCGCCCCCGCCGCACAATGAAAAAAGGAGCCCTTGACGGGCTCCCTTTTCCTTGCCTGGCGGCGGAATCAGTATCCGACGGTGAAGCGGCGGCGCGAATGCTTGGGCGTCTCGATCTCGTCGGCCAGCGCAATCGCATAGTCTTCCATCGAGATCCAGCTCTTGCCGTCGTCGTCGGCCAGCAGATAGTCGTCGCCCACGCGGAACGTGCCCGTGCGCTCGCCCGGCTCGAACAGCGCGGAGGGCGACAGGAAGGTCCAATTCAACACCTTTTCCTGGCGCAGCGTATCCAGGAACACGACGCCGGCGCGGGCCTCGGGCTTGTAGGCGTCGGGGAATTCCGGGGTATCGATCAGCAGCTTGCCGGGGGCCACCAACAGGCTGCCCGCGCCGCCCACGACCAGCAGGCGCGGCACGCCGGCGTTCTTCACGGCTGCCAGCAAGGGGCGCGCGTCGGTCGACACGAAACGCGTGGCGCTGACGACGGCGTCGTGGCCGGTCAGCAGCGGCGTCAGGGTTTCGGGGTCGGTAGCGTCGCCCTGCTGGATGGTCAGGCCGGGCTGGGCATTCACGTCGGCCGGGTTGCGGGCGATGCCCGTCACCTGGTGCCCGCGCTTGAGCAATTCGTCGGCCACGCGGGAACCCACGCGGCCGGTAATGCCGATCAATGCGATTTTCATGGTCTTGCTCCTTGGGAGGGAAGCCGGAGCGGGCGGCGCACGATGCGCCGCAACACGCTCCGGTTCAGGCAAATCCATACTATTCGGTCAAATCCGAACAAAAAACCCAATAAATCGGAAGAGTTTTTTGCAATTCATGCATCAATCGGCCGGATTCAACCTGCGTTGCGCTGCGCTTGATAAACCTGCAAGTGCGAATACGCCACCCGCAGATAGGTCGCGTCGACACCCAGCGTGCGGGCGCGCCGCACCATGTCGCCCACAATGTGGTCGGCCTCGACCGGCAGGCCCTGGCGCAGGTCGCGGAACATGGACGCCGTCATGGGTTGCGTGCGGTCGCTCATCAGCTTTTGCGCGAAGGCATCGGCTTCGGGGCGGACCGCATGGCCGGACGCGGCCGCCACGGCTTGCGATTCCTGCAACAGGCTCTTCAGGATGTCGATGCCGTCGTCGGTGGAGGCGATCTGCCCGATCGCGCCGCGCATCAGGCAGGTGCCGGCGGCCAGCGTCGTCAGCATGACGTACTTTTCCCAGATGTCCTGGTGGATGTCTTCGCTCAGGCGGCTGACGTATTCGCCGCCGGCAAGCGCCTGCTCCAGCGCCACGCAGCGTTCGCTGCGGGCGGGGCCCGCGCGTTCGCCGAAGACGATGCTGGCGTGCTTGCCCAGGTGCACGACTTCGCCCTCGGGGCCAAGCGTGGCGTTGATCTGGCACAGCCCGCCCAAGACGCGGTGCGGACCGAATTCGCGGTCCAGCACGTCGTACTGCAGCACGCCGTTCATGATGGGCAGCACCGCCGTGTCGGGGCCGACCGCGGGGCGGATGGCGTCGATGGCGCTGGCCAGGTCATAGGCCTTGCAGCTGAGCACGACCACGTCGTACTGGCCCTGCAGGGTCTGCTGCGTGGCCAGCTTGGGGTGCAGCGTGGCGTCGCCGAACGGGCTCTGGATGCGCAAGCCCTGTTCGCGGATCCGGGCCGCGCGCGGTTCGCGCACCAGGAAGGTCACGTCCGCGCCCGCCTGGGCGGCGCGTCCGCCGAAATAACCGCCGGTGCCGCCGGCACCCAAGAACAACAACCGCATTTGTCTCTCCTGTAGCTGCCCGCCTGTTTCGCGGGCTGATACGGAATTATGCGCTTGGCGCGGCGGCCGGCGCATTGTGCAAGCGCCCGCTGCCCACGCGCCGGACAGCCGATTTCGGCAAGCGGCGGGCTCAGACGGCGTGGTTGTGTTCCGCCCAGGCTTCGTAGCCGCCGCGCAGCGCCCAGGTCTTGGGATAGCCCGCCGCGCGCAGGCGCGAGGCCAGCAGCGCGGCCGACACTTCATTGGGGCAGGCGCAATACACCACGATGTCGGAGTCCAGCGCGCCCGGATCCAGCGCCGGCAGCGGCGCCTTCAGGTCGACAGCGATGGCGCCCGGAATGCGTTCGGCATCTCGCTGCGCTTCAGGACGCACGTCGAAGACCACCGTGTTGCGGCCGTCCTGGCGCCATTGCATCAGTTCATCGACGGACACGCGGGGGATGACGCGCAGGCTGCGCAGGAGGATCCGGCGGCGCAAAAAGCGCGTCAGGATATACAGCGCCAGCACCGCTGCCAGCACGCCCAGGCCCATGGCGCCGTAGGTGCCCAGGATTTCCAGCACGTCATTGACCACGCTGTGGAACAGGCCGCCCAGCAGCAAGGCGGACCCCGCCCAGATCATGGCGCCCACCAGGTCATAAAGCAGGAAGCGCCGGTAGGCGGTGCCCGTCAGGCCCGCCATGACGGTCGACAGCGCGCCCGCGCCAGGCAGGAACTTGCACACCAGCAGCGCCCGCACGCCGATGCGCAGGTACAGGCGCTGCGTCTGGCGGATGCAGGAATCCTGCGACAGCGACATCTTGCAGATCACGCCCAGCAAGCGCGCGCCGTAGCGGCGGCCGGCGGCATACCAGAGGGAGTCGGCCAAGAGGCAGGCCACGGTGGCCGCCAGCCAGGGGGTCAGCCATCCGGCCGCGCCGCCCAACGCGCCCGCGGCGATCAACATGGGATACGCGGGCACGGGCAGGCCCGCCTGTTCGACCAGGACGTTCGCGAACACCAGCCACCCGCCGTACTGCTCGAGCAGCAATTGAATGTCTTGCATGGACTTTCCAGCTTGCCGCGCGGGGCGCGGCTCATCCTTCGATTTTAGGCGCGCGACGGCTCGCCAGGCGCATTGCCCGCGCGGCTTGCACCGCAACACGGCGTTTCACGCGCGCAATGTCCAACCCTTGGGACACGGTGCACCATCTTGGTGCCACGTTTCCCCGCCGGGGTGCCTATAATCCTGCCCGTTCATCAGGTTTCCCCGACTTGTCGCAGGAATGCCTCATGGCATACAACTTGCTTCGCCTGGACTGGCTGCGCACCGACCATTCGGATGGGACGCGCCCCCGGCGCCCCCATCCCCATGACTGATCCCACGCCTACGTTTTCGTCCGCTTGCGCCGACCCTGCCCGTCGGCGGCCGCAGCCAGGCATGCGCATCGTCGCCCCAACGGTTCCCCCTTTCCATCCCCGCGAAGGAGTCTCCCGCATGAAATCCCTGTCCACCCCGTCCGCCGGCGGCATCGCGCGCCGCGGCCTGCTCAAGCTGGCGGCCGCTGCCGCCGCTGGCGCTTTGCTGTTCTCGGGCGCGGCGCAAGCCCAGGCCCCGGCCAAGACGAAAGTCGCCGCCATCTACACGGTGCCGGTCGAGCAGCAATGGGTGTCGCGCATCCACAAGGCGCTGACGGCCGCCCGCGACCGTGGCGAGATCGAATACACCTTCTCGGAAAACGTCACCAACGCCGACTACGAGCGCGTCATGCGCCAGTACGCCGAGCAGGGCAACAAGCTGGTGGTGGGCGAAGCCTTCGCCGTGGAAGCCGCCGCCCGCAAGGTGGCCAAGGACTATCCGCAGACCGCCTTCCTGATGGGTTCCTCGGGCAAGCCGCAGCAACCCAACTTCTCGGTGTTCGACAACTACATCCAGGAACCCGCCTACCTGACCGGCATGATCGCCGGGGGCATGAGCAAGACCGGCAAGATCGGCCTGGTCGGCGGCTACCCCATCCCGGAAGTGAACCGCCTGATGCAAGCCTTCATCGAAGGCGCCAAGGAAGTGAACCCGAAGGCCGAGTTCACGGTGACCTTCATCGGTTCGTGGTTCGATCCCCCGAAGGCCAAGGAAGCGGCCTTCGCGATGATCGACAAGGGCGCGGACGTGCTGTACGCCGAACGCTTCGGCGTGTCGGACGCGGCCAAGGAACGCGGCAAGCTGGCCATCGGCAACGTGATCGACACGCAGCCGCAATACCCGGAAACCGTGGTGGCATCCGCGCTGTGGAGTATGGAGCCCACGATCGACGAGGCGCTCAAGCAAGTGAAGGCGGGCACGTTCAAGGCGGCCGACTTCGGCCAATACTCGCTGATGAAGCACAACGGTTCGTCGCTGGCGCCGCTGGGCACCTTTGAATCGAAGATCCCGTCCGAGCTGATCGCCCGCGTAGAGGCCAAGCAAAAGGCCATCCTGGACGGCAGCTTCACGGTGCAGGTCGTCGACAAAGAACCCAAGTCCTCGGCACGATGAACCAAGCGCCTCTCGCCCTGCAACTGACGGGGATCACCAAGCGCTTCGGCAGCCTCACGGCCAATGACGACATCTCGCTGACGCTTCGGCAAGGCGAAGTCTTGGCCCTGCTGGGCGAGAACGGCGCCGGCAAATCGACCCTGGTGTCGATCCTGTTCGGCCACTATGTGGCCGACGCCGGCAGTATCGACGTCTTCGGCAAGCCTTTGCCGCCCGGCCGGCCGGACGCCGCGCTGGCGGCGGGCGTGGGCATGGTGCATCAGCACTTCACCCTGGCCGACAACCTGACCGTGCTGGACAACATCATGGTCGGCACCGAGTCGCTGTGGAAGCTGGCCTCCGGCCGCGGCGCGGCGCGCCGCCGGCTGGTCGAACTGGGCCAGCGCTTCGGCCTGGGCGTGGATCCCGACGCGCGCGTGGGCGGGCTTTCCGTCGGCGAAAAGCAGCGCGTCGAAATCCTGAAGGCGCTGTACCGCGGCGCCCGCGTGCTGATCCTGGATGAACCCACGGCGGTGCTCACGCCGCAGGAAGTGCAGGACCTGTTCGCAACCCTGCGCGGCTTCGTCGACGAAGGCCTGGCCGTCATCTTCATTTCGCACAAGCTGGACGAAGTGATGGCCGTATCGCGCCGCGTGGCCGTGCTGCGCCAGGGCAAGCTGGTGGCCGAACGCGACACCGCCGGCACCAGCCCCGCCGAACTCGCGGAACTGATGGTGGGCCGCAAAGTCGTCATGCCGCACGCCGAAGCGGTGGCTGCCGCCGAGCAAGCCGCGCCGGTCGTGACCTTGTCGCAGGTCACCGTGCGCGACAGCCGCGACGGCGCGCCGCGCCTGGACAGCCTGGACCTGGTGGTCCACAAGCACGAGATCGTCGCGATCGCGGGGGTGGCCGGCAACGGCCAGCAGGCGCTGGTGTCGGTCCTGACCGGCCTGCGCCAGCCGTCCGACGGCACGATCCGGCTGGGCGCCGAGCACGCGGCCGCGCCCACCACGCCGGCCGGCTGGACCGCGGCCCGCGTCGGCCGAATTCCGGAAGACCGCCACGGCGAAGGCATGATCGGCGACAGCCCGCTTTGGGAAAACGCCATCGTCGAAGACCTGAAGGACAAGCGCTTCGCGCGCTACGGCCTGATCCGCGCCCGCGCGGGCCGCGCGTACGCCGCATCGCTGGCCAAGCAGTTCGACGTGCGCGCGGCGTCGCTGGACGTGCGCACGCGCAGTCTGTCGGGCGGCAATATGCAGAAGCTGATCCTGGGCCGCACCTTGGCGCGCGAACCGCGCTTCATCGTGGCCGACCAGCCCACCTGGGGCCTGGACATCGGCGCCGTCGCCTATGTGCGCGAGCAGCTGCTGGCCGCCCGCGCGCGCGGCGCCGGCGTGCTGCTGGTGTCCGAAGACCTGGAAGAAATCTTCGCCCTGGCCGACCGCATCGCCGTGCTGTGCGGCGGCAAGCTGGTGGCCGTCAAGCCGGTGGCCGACTGGACGCCCGCCACCGTCGGCCTGGCCATGACGGGCACCCGCGCATGACGGCCCGGTCCGTTGCGCGCCGACGCCCCCTCTATTGAGCATCACTCGCATGAAACTGATCCTGGAACGCCGCCCCGAGCCCAGCCGCCTGGCGCTGGCCTTGGCCCCCATCGCGGCCATCCTCTTTACGCTGGCGGTCTGCACCTTGCTGGTGGCCTGGGCCGGCGCCCCCGTGGGCCGCACCTACGCGCTGCTGTTCGAAGGCGCGTTCGGCTCGCGCTTCGCCCTGTCCGAAACGCTGACCCGCGCCACCCCGCTGATGCTGACGGGCCTGGCCTGTGCCGTGGCATTCCGCGCCCGCTTCTACAACATCGGCGCCGAAGGCCAGCTGTATCTTGGGGCGCTGGCGGCCGTCGCCATCGGCGGCCTGCATGACGGCACCGGCTTCGACCTGCCGGTGCCCGTGCTGTTCGGCGGCATGATGCTGGCGGCGGCCCTGGCGGGCGCCTTGCTGCTGCTGATCCCCGCGCTGCTGAAGACCCGGCTGGGCGTGGACGAAGTCGTAACCACGCTGCTGGGCAACTTCATCGTGCTGCTGTTCGTGTCCATGATGCTGGACGGCCCGATGAAGGACCCGATGGCGATGGGCTGGCCGCAATCCGTGGCGCTCAACGGCGACCTGGAACTGGGCAAGCTGATTGAACGCACGCGCGCCCACACCGGCCTCTTGTGGGCGGCCGGCCTGGCGCTGGGCCTGTGGCTCTTGAACCGCTACACGGTGTTCGGCTTCCAGATGCGCGCCGTGGGCGCCAACGCGCATGCTTCGCGCTTTTTGGGCCTGCCGGTCAACCGCGTGATGCTGGGCACCGCCATGCTGTCGGGCGCGCTGGCAGGCCTTGCCGGCGCCATCGAAGTGGCGGGCCGCACGGGCTACGTCACGCTGGACATGTCGCCAGGCTACGGCTACACGGGCGTCGTCGTCGCCATGCTGGCCGGCCTGCACCCGCTGGGCGTGATCATGGCCAGCATCTTCGTGGCCGGCATGCTGGTCGGGGCCGACAGCATGAGCCGCGCCATCGCGGTGCCGAACTACATCGCCGACGTCATCGTCGCCACCTCGTTGCTTGCCATGCTGGTCGCGACGCTATTTGCGCAGTACCGCCTGCGCCGCAACCGGGCTTGAGGAGCACGACATGGAATGGATGGATCTGATCAGTTCCTCGGCCTTCTGGGTTGCCGTGCTGCGCCTGGCCACGCCGCTCATCCTGGGCACCCTGGGCGTGCTGCTGTGCGAACGCGCGGGTGTCTTGAACCTGGGCATCGAAGGCATCATGGCCGCCGGCGCCTTCACGGGCTGGCTCGTCGTCTACCTGGGCGCGCCGCTGTACGTGGGCGTGCTGGCGGCCGCCTTGGCCGGCGCGGTCTTCGGCCTGCTGCATGCGGTGCTGACCGTGCCGCTGGGCTTGTCGCAGCACGTCTCGGGCCTGGGGGTGACCTTGCTGGCCACCAGCCTCAGCTACTTCGCCTACCGCGTGACGTTCCCCAGCGTGAACACGCCGCCCACCATCACGCCGTTTGCCGAAATGAAGTTCCTGGACGGCATCCCGCTGATCGGCCCGGTGCTGGCAGGGCAGACGCCCATGACGCTGATCGCGCTGGCCGCGGTGCCGATCCTTGCCTGGGTGCTGAACCGAACCCCGGTCGGCCTGGCGATCCGCATGGTGGGCGAGAACCCGGCGGCTGCCGAAGGGCAGGGCCTGTCCGTCACGCGCCTGCGCATGGGCGCCATCGTCGCGGGCTCCGCGCTGATGGGCGTGGCCGGCAGCTTCCTGACGCTGGCGGCTTTCAACGCGTTCTTCTTCAACATGGTCAACGGCCGCGGCTGGGTGTGCGTGGCGCTGGTGGTGTTCGCCTCGTGGCGCCCCGGCAAGGCGCTGCTGGGCGCACTGATCTTCGCCTTCTTCGACGCGCTGCAACTGCGCCTGCAACAGGGCGGGGCCGCCTTGCCCGGCCTGCCGGAGCTGCCGTACCAGGTCTACCTGATGCTGCCCTACATCCTGTCCATCCTGGCCCTGGTGGTGATGGCGCGCCGCGCCGCCTACCCGCAGGCTCTGATGAAGCCCTATCGCAAGGGCGAGAGGTAAAGGGCCCCCCCGAGCGCTGCGCGCTTCCCCCAGGGGCGTCGCTACGGACCGGCGGAGCCGGCTCCGTGCGACCCCGCTGGCGGCTATTCTTTGTGGCGTTGCGGTGGGTTGTCGCACCTGCGATGCGCTGCGCGCTCCCCCCTCCAGGGGGCGTCGCTACGGACCGGCGGAGCCGGCTCCGTGCGACCCCGCTGGCGGCTATTCTTTGTGGCGTTGCGGTGGGTTGTCGCACCTGCGATGCGCTGCGCGCTGCCCCCTCAAGGGGCGACGCTAAGGACCGGCGGAGCCGGATCCGTGCGACCCCGATGGTGTACTTTTGGTGCACCGTGAATTGCTGAATTTTTTAGGATGCATCCATGCTCGATCTGATTATCAAGAACTGCACGCTGGCTGATGGCCGCACCAACATCGACATCGGTGTGGCGCAGGGCCGCATTACCGCGGTGGAGCCTGCGCTGAAGGCCGAGGCGGGTCAGACCGTGGATGCGGCGGGGCAGTTGGTGAGCTCGCCCTTCGTGGACGCGCACTTCCACATGGATTCCACGCTGTCGTTTGGACTGCCCCGCGTGAACCAGTCGGGCACGCTGCTGGAAGGCATCGCGCTGTGGGGGGAACTCAAGCCGCTGTTGACGCAGGAAGCGCTGGTGGAGCGCGCACTCGCCTATTGCGACTGGGCGGTGGCGCGCGGCCTTTTGGCCATCCGCTCGCATGTGGACGTCTGCGACCCGCGCCTGTTGGCGACCGAAGCGCTGCTGCACGTGCGCGAAAAGGTCAAACCGTATCTGGACCTGCAGCTGGTGGCCTTCCCGCAGGACGGCGTGCTGCGCGCGCCCGGCGCGCTGGACAACCTGAAACGCGCGCTCGACATGGGCGTGGATGTCGTGGGCGGCATTCCGCACTTTGAACGCACCATGCAGGACGGCGCGGAATCCGTGCGCATCCTGTGCGAACTGGCCGCCGAACGCGGCCTGCGCGTGGACATGCACTGCGACGAAAGCGACGACCCGCTGTCGCGCCATGTCGAAACGCTGGCCTATCACACGCAGCGCCTGGGCCTGCAGGGCCGCGTCACGGGTTCGCACCTGACGTCCATGCACTCGATGGACAACTACTACGTGTCCAAGCTGATCCCGCTGATGCGCGAAGCAGGCGTTGCCGCGATCGCCAACCCGCTGATCAACATCACGCTGCAAGGCCGTCACGACACGTATCCGAAGCGCCGCGGCATGACGCGCGTGCCGGAACTGCTGGCCGCTGGCGTGCCCGTGGCCTTCGGCCATGACTGCGTGATGGACCCCTGGTACAGCCTGGGTTCGGGCGACATGCTGGAAGTGGCGCACATGGGCCTGCACGTGGCCCAGATGACGGGCCAGGACGCCATGCGCGCCTGTTTCGAGGCCGTGACGTCCACGCCCGCAAAGATCCTGGGGCTGGACGACACGGGCATCGCGGTCGGCAAGCGCGCCGACCTGGTGCTGCTGCAGGCGCGCGACGCCGTTGAAGCGCTCCGCCTGCGCGCCACCCGCCTGATGGTGCTGCGCGCCGGCAACGTGATCGCGACCACGCCGCCCGCCACCGCCACCTTGAACCTGCCGGGCCGCCCGGACCAGGTCAGCTTTCAGACACCGGCCCGCTGACATATGCCGGCCGCTTCGCGGCCGTCACGATGATCTCCACCAGCAGCTCCGGCGCGGCCAGCTTGGCCTCGCAGGTAGCGCGGGTGGGCATCGCATCGGGCAGCGCCCACTCGGCCCACACGCCGTTCATGCCGGCGAAGTCGCGGTCGATGTCCTTCAGCCAGATCTGCACCGACAACAGCCGCGACTTGTCGGTGCCGGCCTGCGCCAGATAGCCGTCGATCTTCGCCAACGCGTCGCGGGTCTGCGCGGCGATGCCGCCTTCGGCTGTCGACGTCACGCCCGCCACGTACACCGTATCGCCATGGATCACGATGCGGCTCAGGCGCTGGTTGGTTTCCTTGCGCACGATATCGTCGTTCATTCGTCCTGCTCCTTTTTTGATGGGGAGGACGCGGTGGCCGCGTCCGAAAAACGGTCAATCCGGAACGGCGCGATCGGCATGTCCGTCGCGCCGGTAGTGATCAGGTCGGCCATGATGCGGCCCACGATCGGGCCCAGCTCGAAGCCATGCGCCGAAAAGCCGAACGCATGGAACGCCGTCTCGTGGCGGCTGCTGCGGCCGATGACGGGAATCTCGTCCGGCATGGCGGCCTCGATCCCCGCCCAGCCCCGGTTCACCACGGCATCCCGCATGTGCGGAAACAAATCACAGACGGTACGCGCGCCTTCGGCCAGCGAGCGGAAATCAAGCTCGGTCCATTCCGCGTCGCGGTCGACCCAGGCGCGGCGCCCGCCGCCGATCAGGACCGTGCCGTTCGTGCGCTGCTTGAACGATAGCGCGCGCCCGGTGCCCAGCACCACGGGATCCAGGAAGTGGTCCATGCGCAGCGTCACCAGCATCATGGGGCTGATCGCGGTCAGCGGCACGGGCTCGCCCCATTGCGCGGCGATGCGGTCGGCCCATGCGCCCGCGCAGTTCAGCACCTGCGGCGCGGTGTAGGTGCCGGCATCGGTGTCCACGCGCCATTGGCCGTCCGCGCGTGTAACGCCGTCCACCCGAACGCCCTCCAGGAAGCGCGCGCCCAGGCTGGCGGCCTTCATGCGGAAGGCCAGCGTCGTGCGATACGGGTCGGCCGCCGCATCCTCCCGGGCAATCAGGCCGCCCTGGATGGTTGGGGCCAGCGCCGGGATCATGTGGAGCAAGTCTTCAGCGCTTATCCATTGTTCGTGCGTATAGCCGAGATCGGTCATCGTGCGCAGGCGCGCCCGCAACGCATCGGCATCCGCGGCGTTCTCCGCCACCCGTACCTGCCCATGCTGCTCGAAGCCGCAATCATCATCCACCAGGTCGCCGATGCGGTACCAGAGTTCGCGCGAGGCCAGGGCCAGGGGCACCTCGGCCAGATGCCGCGCCAGGGTGCGCACGCCGCCCGCATTCACGCCGGAGGCATGCCGCCCCACGTAGTTCTTTTCGATCACCAGGGCACGCACGCCCGCCCGCGCCAGATGCAGCGCCGCCGAGCTGCCGTGCAGGCCCCCGCCGATGATGATGACCTCTGCCGACCGCGTCGCACCGGTCATGGCGTCACTTTTTGAGCCGGACGACGGCTTGGCGCGAATCGTCGGTCTGCGGCAGCGATGCGAGTTCTCCCAAAGTCAGCGGCTTGGTCGGGAAGCGCAACCGGTAATAGCCCACTTCCTGCGTCGGCACGCCGCGCTCTTCGGCGATGAGCTCGGCCACGGTCAACCCGCAGAAGCGACCCTGGCAGGGCCCCATGCCGCAACGCAGGAAGGCCTTCATCTGGTTCGGCCCGCTGCAGCCCAGCTTGACGGTCTCGCGCACCTGCGCGGCCGTGACTTCCTCGCAACGGCAGACGATGGTGTCGCCGGTGGGGCGCCGGAAGGCGTCAGGCGCCTTGTAGAGCGCGTCGAAGAACTCGCGGCCCCTCACGGCACGGGCCAACGCGTCGCGCGGCGCCACGGCCTCGCTATCGCGTTT